>NZ_JADYVV010000039.1:0-84063 GCF_020194035.1 Bradyrhizobium sp. BRP56 | reverse complement strand
GGCGCGCGTCTTCGGCGTCGTCGTGGCGTTCGCGTGCAGGCTCAGTTCCATGACCCGAGGTGCTCCCTGACAAAGGCCACGCCTCGTTCTACACCGATTCCATCAAACCAATCAGCAGGGACCAAACACTTTCGCAGGGACGACACCGCATGTATTGCGCTGCCGGTGAGTCATACATTCGCATTCTCGCGACATGAATTGCCCGAGCTTTGCTCTTCAACTCGGATTCGCAGTCAAGATGATGGGTATCGCTTCGCTCCACCCATCCTGCCAGTCTCACACCAGCTTCCGCGGCGCAGCCGTCGCGGCGTCACCTGTGTTCGGTGTCCCCGCCGGCTCGATCAACAACAGATGTACCTCTTCCCGCGCGACGGGGCGATGCTCGACGCCCTTCGGCACGATGTACATCTGACCTGGCTTCAGCGTGACGGTCCGATCGCGCAGCTCGATGTCGAGGATGCCTTTCAGGACGAGGAAGAAGTCGTCGGTGTCGTCATGCTTGTGCCAGACGAACTCGCCCTGCACCTTCACCACCATCACGTCGCAGGCATTGAATTGCGCCACGGTGCGCGGCGACCAGTGATCGCTGAATGTCGACAGTTTCTGCCAAAGATCGATCGCGCCGCTCATGATGCCTCCGGGTCCGGGCCAGCCTGCCGGACTCGTTAGCTCAGCCGTGCGACGCACTCAATGCACGCCCCTTAGCCTCTCCGGATACGCACTCGGCCCATTGTGCCTATTGATGTCGCAAGGCGCTTCGCCGTTGGTGGCCCGCCGCGCCAGCAGTTCCTTTTCGGCCTGATACCAGAGCTGATCCATCTTGCCCGGCGGCTCGCCGGCGTCCTTCCATAATTCGTAGGCGCGGGTCCGGATCTCCTGCTCGGTTGGGCCTCTCATGCGCGGCTCCCTCAATTTGAGACATCAAACTGTTTGAGAGTGGAACGGACAGCATAGCGCAAGGTTCCAGGGTGCGCGAGACGGCCGCGCACTGGTGGCGCGTCGCCTGTGCACAAGCGCCGCTGCGCGAAAACGCGTTCGATTTGAGCGCGCGAAGCGGCCCTGAGGAAAAGTCCCGGGTGGATGTACATGTCAACAAGGGTGCCCTAGTTCCCGGGCACGAAGCGCGGCCGTCGGCGCCGGTCTTGCGGAGGCGCGCTACCCCTTCTGAGGTATGAAACCTTTGCCCCGCTTCCGCAGACAAAAACTCATCAGGATTTTGCCAACCTTCCTGGGGCTAGAGACAGCGCCGTCCGCATGTATTTTAAGCGGGCGGCGTTGGGCTGTCAGGCAGCGCTCATTCCCCGTTCCCCATCGCCAGGAGAACGCCAGGACGGCAGCGCCGGCCCGCGGGTTACCGCTACTCCGCGGCCTGGCGCACGTGGCGCGCGGTCGGTGTGCGCATCGTCACCAGCTCTTCGGAGGCGGTCGGATGCAGCGCGATGGTGGCGTCGAAATCGGCCTTGGTCGCCTTCATCTTGACGGCGATCGCGACGGCCTGGGTGATCTCGGCGGCGCCATCGCCGACGATGTGACAGCCGAGCACGCGGTCGCTCGCGCCGTCGACCACGAGCTTCATCAGCACGCGGGTGTCGCGGCCGGACATCGTCGCCTTGATCGGGCGGAAATCGGTCTTGTAGATGTCGACGTGGCTGAACTGCGCCCGCGCCTCCTCTTCCGTGAGTCCGACGGTGCCGACCTCCGGCTGCGAGAACACCGCGGTCGGGATCGTCGCGTGGTCGACCTCGACCGGGCGCTTACCGAACACCGTGTCGGCGAAGGCATGGCCCTCGCGGATCGCAACCGGGGTCAGATTGGTGCGGTGGGTGACGTCGCCGACCGCGTAGATGTTGTCGACCGAGGTCTTCGACCAGCCGTCGACCTGGATGCCGCCATTGGCGGGATTGATGGCGACGCCGGCGGTCTCGAGCCCGAGATTGGCGATATTGGGATGCCGGCCAATCGCGAACATCACCTGGTCGGAGGCGATGCTCGAGCCGCTCGACAGGTGCGTGGTGAAGTCACGGCCGTGCTTCTCGATCTTCGCCACCGTGCAGCCGGTGATGATGGTGATGCCGCGCTTCTCCATTTCGGCGCGGACATGCTTGCGCACATCCTCGTCGAAGCCGCGCAGGATGTTGTCGCCGCGATAGATCACCGTGACGTCGGAGCCGAAGCCGGCGAAGATGCCGGCGAATTCCAGCGCGATGTAGCCGCCGCCCTGGATCACGATCCGCTTCGGCAGCTCCTTGAGGTGAAACGCCTCGTTGGAGGAGATCACGTGCTCGATGCCGGGCACGATCGGCCCGTGATTGGGCGCGCCGCCGGTGGCGATCAGGATATACTTCGCCGTCACCTTCTCGCCGGTGGCGAGTCTGATGGTGTGGGCATCCTCCAGCACCGCGCGGGTCTTCGCGATCCGTGCGCCCGACTTCTCGACGTTGGTGGTGTAGGCGCCCTCGAGCCGGGCGATCTCCTTGTCCTTGTTGGCGACCAGCGTGGCCCAGTCGAACGAGACCTGCCCGATGCTCCAGCCGAAGCCGGCCGCGTCCTCGATCTCGTCGTGGACGTGGCTGCCGATCACGAACAGCTTCTTCGGCACGCAGCCGCGGATCACGCAGGTGCCGCCCATCCGGTACTCTTCGGCGACCATGACCTTCGCGCCGTAACCCGCGGCGATGCGGGCGGCACGAACGCCGCCCGAACCACCACCGATGACAAACAGGTCGACGTCAAACTCGGCCATGGTAAATCTCAGCTCTAATCGCCGGAATTCGGCTTGATCAACTGCTTTCCCTCATCTTGAGGGCATCTAGTCTTTCACCGCCGTCATTGCGAGGAGCGATAGCGACGAAGCAATCCATCTCTCCGCTTGTGGGACAATGGATTGCTTCGCTTCGCTCGCAATGACGTAGATAGTGCGGCGCACTCAACTTGACGCCCGTCATGCTGAGGCGTCGTTTAGATATCCTTGCCGCGCTTCTTCATCTCGGCCTTGAACTGGGCGTTGACGATCACGCCAAACTGCTGCGCCCACTGCTGCATATATTGCAGCGAATCGTTGATGGCCTTGGGCTCGGAGGTCAAAAGCTTCTGACCGAGCGGCGTCTTGTAGAAGATCACGAGATCCTTGAGCTCCTGCTCGGTGAACTCGGCGGCGTAGAGCTGCGCCATGCCCTCACCGATCTCCTTCTCGCTGCCAGCCAGATTCTTGGCGATGACCAGCGCGACCTCGTTGAGATCCTTCTGGTAGTTCAGGTACTGCTGCAGCAGGCCGGTCTTGGTCTTCTCGATGATGCCCGGAACGGCGCCGGCATACATCACCGAGACGTTCTTCATCGTCAGGATTTCCTTGGCGTATCCGATCGCCGCAGGGGTCGACTGCTTGACGTCCTTGGGCATGGGGGGCAGCTGCGGCTGCTGCGCCATCGCCGGTGCGAGCGCCAGTCCAGCCGCCAGGGCCGCAGCCGACAAAAGTCCCGAAAAACGCTTCATTCCAAGTCTCCTTGCTTGCGGCCTCATGGCCGTTCAACAACCCGAATTCCCTGCGCGCCGGCCAGCACGGCGACGCTGCCAAGCCCGATGAACAGGCC
Source organism: Bradyrhizobium sp. BRP56 (assembly GCF_020194035.1). Taxonomy (NCBI): domain Bacteria; kingdom Pseudomonadati; phylum Pseudomonadota; class Alphaproteobacteria; order Hyphomicrobiales; family Nitrobacteraceae; genus Bradyrhizobium; species Bradyrhizobium sp. BRP56. The sequence continues at coordinate 80,473 of NZ_JADYVV010000039.1, read as the reverse complement.
GTGCTCGACCACGCCCGGAATCACGCTGAGCAAACCGGCAAGACGCGGCGGATCGCCGATCCGGCCGAGATGGGCATCGATGATCCAGTGGCCGCCATCGGTGACAAAAACGTGACCGTCCTTGCCTTTGCGGATCAGCATTTCGCCGGACACGCCGGCCTCGGCGAACGCCCGCGCCATCGCGGCCTGCGTTGCGGCGAGCCCGAACGGGATCACCTCGACCGGCAGCGGAAAGCGGCCGAGCACGTCGACCCATTTGCTGTCGTCGGCGATCACGATCATGCGATCACTGGCGGCCGCGACGATCTTCTCGCGCAGCAGCGCGCCGCCACCGCCCTTGATCAGATTGAGCGCCGGGTCGATCTCGTCGGCGCCGTCGATGGTGAGGTCGAGATGGTCGATCTCGTCCAGCGTGGTCAGCGGAACGCCGCAGCGGATCGCATCCGCGCGGGTCGCTTCCGAGGTCGGCACGCCGATCACCTTCATGCCCGACCGGACCTTCTCGCCGAGCAACTCGACGAAATGCTTCGCGGTCGATCCGGTGCCGAGCCCGAGCTTCATGCCGTCGCGTACCTCTTCGAGCGCGCGCGCCGCCGCCTGGCGTTTCAGTGCGTCCATGTCCACGTGCCGATAGCCCCTCGGTTGTCCGTTACGGGCCGCCATCGGGTGGCCCGGCGGGCGCATATCTAGCGTCGTTTTGCAGGCAGGAATAGCGGCAAGCGGACCAGTCTTTAGGCCGAAACGGCGTCCATCGCGGCCAAAATCGCCGAAAAGCGCTCCTCGACCTCGGCCCGCATCCCGGGGTGGGTGAAAATGTAGAACTGGTCGTCGCGGATCGCGGCCAGCACCTGCCCTGCGACCGACGCCGGATCGAGACCGGCCTCCAGGCGTCGCGCGATCTCGGCGACGACAGCGGCCATCGGGCTTGCCGGATCGAGCTGACGGGTCGGGCCGTACTGCTCCGGGCGGTTGCGCCCGCTCTCGCCGATCCGGGTCCGCACAAAGCTCGGACAGAGCACGCTGACGCCGATCCCGAGCGGCCTGAGCTGCATGGCGAGCCCTTCGGACAGGCTGACGACGGCGAACTTGGTCGCCGAATACGGGCTCAAGCCAAGCCCGGCATTCATCCCGGCCATCGAAGCCGTATTGACGATATGGCCACCCTCGCCGTGCCCGCGGATGTGCGGCAGGAAGCTCCTGATGCCGTGCACGACGCCCATCAGATTGACGTCGATCACCCAGCGCCAGTCGTCGACCGAGATCGGGTCAATGCCGCCGCCGGCCGCGACGCCGGCATTGTTGCAGACGACATGGACCTTGCCGAAGGCGCGGAACGACGCCTCCGCCGCGCGATCGACGCTTAGGGGATCGGCAACGTCGCAGACCACGCCGTGAACATCCGCACCGCCGGCGCGCAGCGCATCGACGGCCTCGTCCAGCGGACCGGTTTCGATGTCGGCGAGCATCACCTTCATGCCGTCGCGGGCGAAAGCGGTTGCCATCGCAAGTCCGATTCCGCTGGCCGCGCCGGTGACAAAAGCGGCTTTTCCGACAAGTTCCCGCATCTCAGCCTGCCCTATTTCGTGACGTGCCCATATCTAGTCTTGCATCGCAGCGCCCGGCCCGATAGCCAAAAGCATCATGTCCGCCTCCTCTCCCCCCATCGTCGTATTCGATCTCGACGGCACGCTGGTCGACACCGCGCCTGACCTGATCGGCGCGCTGAACCATGTGCTCGACCGCGAGGGCCTGCGGCCGGTGCCGCTGGCGGCCGCGCGCAACATGATCGGCGCCGGCGCGCGCAAGCTGCTGGAACGCGGGCTCGAGGTGGAAGGACGCGCGGTCAGCGTCGGTGACCTCGACCGCTTGACCGCGGATTTCGTCGACTATTATGCCGAGCATATCGCCGACGGCTCGCGCCCGTTCGACGGGCTCGAGGCCGCGCTCGACCGGCTCGAGGCAAAGGGCCATCGCTTTGCGGTGTGCACCAACAAGCTGGAATGGCTGTCGAAGCTGCTGCTCGACCGGCTCGGCCTGACCAAGCGCTTCGCCGCGATCTGCGGCGCCGATACCTTCGGCATCGCAAAACCCAATCCGACGTTCCTGCGCGAGACGGTGGCCCGCGCCGGCGGCCGGCTGCCCCGCGCCATCATGGTCGGCGATGCCGGCCCCGATGTCGGGGTCGCAAGGCGCGCCCAGGTCCCGGTGATCGGCGTCGATTTTGGCTATACCGACGTTCCGATGACCGAGCTGAAGCCGGACCGGCTGATCAGCCATATGCGCGATCTGCCGGACGCCGTCGCCAGCCTGAGCGCGGCATAAACTTTCCACAACATACTGATATCGCTTGATAATATTCAGCCATGCGATTCTGCCATTAACCATCCGCTAACGAACAGGGCCCCTGCTGTTGCGCCTCTGTTCCGACGCACCTATGGTCCGCTCCGGGGATTGTGGCTGATTGCCGCAGTAGAGTGTGGATCATGCATCGTATCATCGTGATTGCGGCCGCCGGGCTGAGCCTGGCCGGCTGCTCCTCCTTCTCATTGGATTCGTTCAAGTCGGCGCCACCGCCGATGCCGGTGCAGCTGGATTCGAGCCCGCCGGGCGCCGATGCCGTGACCTCGCTCGGGCCGGGCTGCAAGACGCCCTGCACCGTGTCGATCCCGGCGCCGGAGACCAACTTCTCCGTCACCTTCAACATGCCGAAGTTCCAGCCGGCGACGGTTCCGGTCACCGTGACCCGCGTTCCCGGCGACTTCACCACGCCGGCCACCACGACGCTGGATCCGAGTCCGGTGTTCGCTGAGCTGCAGCCGGCCGGACCGCCGCCGCGCGCGGCGAAGAAGCCGATACGGAAGAAGAAGCCGAAACCGGCTGCCGCTGCGGCGCCTGCCGCCGCTCCAGACTCCGCGTTCCCCGCCCCGAGCGCGGCTGCGCCGGCCGCGGCTCCGTCGCGCTAGCGCGGGCGGCTGCACCGGATTTGCACTGCACAAGAGCCCGGCCCAAAGCCGGGTTTTTGTATTTAGCCGAGACACATCCGCGATTGCGATCATGCATCGCGCGATATGCCTCGCCTATCGCTTTGCATGTTGCGGATCATCCATACGATCATCCCTTGGGACGCATTGTGACAACGCGCCAACATGCATAGATTGCGGATGCTGGAGCCGATCACGGCGCGGCAGGCAGGAAACAGATTGCAAGGCCCGAACTGAATGAACGGATCCACGCAAGCACATTCCGACACGCTGTTTCGTCCGATGACCGATCCGTTCGGCCGGACCATCCGTTATTTGCGCGTCTCCGTCACCGACCGCTGCGACCTGCGCTGCTTCTACTGCATGTCGGAAGACATGACCTTCCTGCCGAAGGCAGATCTCTTGACGCTGGAAGAGCTCGACCGCCTCTGCTCGGCGTTCGTCGCCAAGGGCGTGCACAAGATCCGCCTCACCGGCGGCGAGCCGCTGGTCCGCCGCAACGTGATGGGCCTGGTGCGCTCGCTGTCGCGGCATCTGACCACGGGCGCACTCGACGAATTGACGCTGACCACCAACGGTTCGCAGCTGGCGCGCTTCGCCCAGGAACTGGCCGATTGCGGCGTGCGCCGCGTCAACGTCTCGCTCGACACGCTCGACCCCGTAAAATTCCGGGCCATCACCCGCTGGGGCGACATCGACAAGGTGCTGTCGGGCATCGAGGCGGCGCGGTCGGCGGGACTCGCGGTCAAGATCAACGCGGTCGCGCTGAAGAACCTGAACGAGGACGAGATTCCGGCGCTGATGGAATGGGCGCACGGCAAGGGCATGGGCCTCACCTTGATCGAGGTGATGCCGATGGGCGACATCGGCGAAGGCCGGATCGATCAGTACGTGCCGCTGTCCTTGCTGCGCGCGCGGCTCGAGAAGCACTACACGCTGACCGATCTGTCCGACGACACCGGCGGCCCCGCCCGCTACGTCCGGGTCGCCGAAACCGGCGGCAAGCTCGGCTTCATCACGCCGATGACCCATAATTTCTGCGAATCCTGCAACCGGGTGCGGATCACCTGCACCGGCACGCTGCACACCTGCCTCGGCCACGAGGACGCCTCCGATCTGCGCCGGCCGCTGCGTGCCTCCGCCGACAACGATTTGCTGGCGGCGGCCATCGACCGCGCCATCGGACTGAAGCCGAAGGGGCACGATTTCATCATCGACCGCCGCCACAACCGTCCGAGCGTCAGCCGCCACATGAGCGTAACCGGCGGCTAGTCTTCAAGCTCCCTCCCGACGCGCGGCCTGTCCCCCGATTACCAAGGCGGGACAACAGTTTGCCTCGGCGTCAATTTGTCCATTTTCCGATTGACGGCGTTCCATGGCGCTGATTTGGTGAATCAGCTTTCACGCTAGTCTGGCCAGCATAGGCCGCTGCCCTCCGTCGGCTCCTGTCGACGATTCCCGGCAGCCAAGAACGGCTGAAGCGGATTTCGGGGGAGGACGAACGTTTGCAACTGCTCCTGAAAGTGAGCCGTGGCTCCGTGCGCATGCGCGCGGCGGCCAGATGATGCTTGAAGAGATATTCGGCGCGCGGATGGCGCGACCGTGGAGATCGTGATGCGCCCATTGTTGGCATTAAGTCAGGCCATCGACCAACTCAACGAGAAGATCGGCTACATCTGCAACCTGCTGGTGCTGATCTCGTGCCTGGTCAGCGCCGGCAACGCCATGATCCGCTACGCGTTCAGCTACTCGTCGAACGGCTGGCTCGAGGCGCAGTGGTACATGTTCGCGATCCTCGTGATGTTCGGCGCCTCCTACACCTTCAAGCGCAACGAGCATGTCCGCGTCGAGATCATGTATCTGATGCTGTCCGAACGCGGCCAGCTCTGGCTCGACCTGATCGGAACGCTGTTCTTCCTGATCCCGGCCTGCCTCCTGCTCGCCTATCTGTCCTGGCCGTTCTTCTACCAGGCCTATGCGGTCGGCGAGATGAGCGGCAACGCCGGCGGCCTGCTGCGCTGGCCGATCAAGTTCGTTATCCCGTCCGGCTTCGTGATGCTTGCGCTGCAAGGCGTCTCAGAGGTGATCAAGCGGATCGCCGCGCTGCAGGGCTACGTGACCATCGACGCGAAGTATGAGAGGCCGACTCAATGATCACGCTGGAGATGATGCCGCCACTGATGTTCGGCGGCCTGATCGTAGCGATGCTGATCGGTTATCCGGTGGCGTTCACGCTCGCCGCGGTCGGCCTGTCGTTCGGGTTCCTCTCGATCTATCTCGGCTTCTTCGACCTCAACTTCCTGCAGGCGATCCCGGGCCGCATCTTCGGCAGCGTGCTGTCCAACGAGCTGCTGCTGGCGATCCCGTTCTTCACCTTCATGGGCGCGATATTGGAGAGATGCGGGCTCGCCGAGGACATGCTGGATTCGATGGGCCAGCTGTTCGGCCCGATCCGCGGCGGCCTCGGCTATTCCGTGATCATCGTCGGCTTCATCCTCGGCGCCATCACCGGCACGGTGGCGGCGCAGGTGATCGCGATGGCGCTGATCTCGATGCCGGTGATGATCCGCTACGGCTACAACATCCGCTACATCACGGGCGTGCTCGCCGCCTCCGGCACCATCACGCAACTTGTCCCTCCCTCTCTCGTCCTGATCGTGCTCGCCGACCAGCTCGGCAAGTCGGTCGGCGACATGTATCTCGGCGCCTGGGGCCCATCGGTGTTCCAGATCCTGCTGTTCGCCGGCTACACCTTCCTGCTCGGCATCTTCAAGCCGAGCCATGTCCCCGCGGTGCCGATCGAGGCGCGCACGCTGACCGGGTGGGCGCTGTGGAAGAAGTGCCTGCTCGGCATCATCCCCTCGGCGGTGCTGATCTTCGTCGTGCTCGGCACCATGATGATGGGCCTTGCGACCCCGACGGAAGCCGGCGCCATGGGCGCGGTCGGCGCCATCGTGCTCGCCGCCATCCACCACAAGGATTTCAGCGCCACCGGCAACAAGGTGCTGATAACAGGCGTGATCGCCGGCGGCATCGGCACCATCATCGCGATGCTCTACAGCGAGAACCTGATCTTCAAGCTCGCCTTCGCGATCACCTACGCCGCGGTGGTCTGGATCTGCCTCGAGGCCGTCAAGATCCGGGACCTGCGTGACCTGATCAAGCAGGGCTACGAGACCACCATGCGGATCACCTGCATGGTCACCTTCATCCTGATCGGCTCGACCTGCTTCTCGGTCGTGTTCCTCGGCGTATCCGGCGGCACCTGGCTGGAGCACCATCTGACCTCGCTGCCCGGCGGCGTCTGGGGCTTCCTGATCTTCATCAACCTGTTCATCTTCTTCCTGGCGTTCTTCCTCGACTTCTTCGAGATCGCCTTCATCATCCTGCCGATGATCGCGCCGATCGCGCAGAAGGTGCTGGCGCCGGTGGTCGGCCCCGACGCCGCACTGATCTGGTTCGGCGTGATGCTCTGCGTCAACATGCAGACCTCGTTCCTGCATCCGCCGTTCGGCTTCGCGCTGTTCTATCTGCGCGGCGTGGCGCCGAAGGAAGTGAAGAGCTCCGACATCTACTGGGGCGCAATGCCCTGGATCGGCCTGCAGGCGATCATGGTGGCACTGGTGATCGCGTTCCCGGTCGTCGTCACCGGCTTGCTCGACAAGCCGCTCGATGTCGACCTCAACAAGGTCAAGATCGAGGTGCCGCAGATCGACCTGCCGCCGCTCGACTTCGGCCAGCCGAAGCAATAGCCGGCCTCGGCGCACTCGGCGTGCCTGGAGCATTTTCGGGCGCGAGGCACGCCGCTGTTGACGGCATCGGTGAGGCCTGTGAAGACGGGGATACGGATCGTCCTCCAACTCACAGATCGTCGCCCATGCCCCAATTGCGTCCCGCCCGCTCGCTCATTCGCCCGCTGATGCTGTCGCTTGGTCTGGCGCTCGCCGCGCCCGCAGCGCATGCAGCCGACCTTCGCGCGCTGGCGCAACAGGAACAGCAGCCGCTGCTCGACACCCTGCGCGACCTCGTGCAGATCGAATCCGGCAGCAAGGACATCGAGGGCCTGAACCAGCTCGCCGAGCGGATCGCCGGCCAGCTCAAGCAGCTCGGCGGCACGGTCGATATCCTGCAGACCACCGATATCTACCGCCTCGACGACACGCCCGAGAAGATCGGTCCCGCCGTGCAGGCCGTCTTCAAGGGCACGGGCAGCGCGAAGATCATGCTGATCGCGCACATGGACACGGTGTATCTCAAGGGCATGCTGAAGGACCAACCCTTCCGCATCGATGGCGACAAGGCCTATGGGCTCGGCATCGCCGACGACAAGCAGGGCGTCGCCACCATCCTCCACGCCGTGGCGTTGCTGCAGAAGCTGAACTTCAAAAATTACGGCACGCTCACCGTGCTGATCAATGGCGACGAGGAGATCTCTTCGCCCGGCTGGCGCAGCACCATCAGCCGCCTCGCCGCGGAACAGGATGCCGTGTTCTCGTTCGAGGGCGGCGGCACCGACGGCACGCTGCGGCTCGCCACCAGCGGCATCGGCTCGGCCTACCTCACGGTGCACGGCAAGTCGTCGCATGCGGGCGCCAGGCCCGAAGGCGGCGTGAATGCGCTCTATGAGTTGTCACACCAGGTGCTGCAGATGAAGGACCTGTCCAAGCCGGAGCAGGGTCTGAAGCTGAACTGGACGGTGTCCAAGTCCGGCACCAACCGCAACGTGATCCCCGCCGAAGCCACCGCCCAGGCCGATGCGCGTGCGCTCAAGGTGACGGATTTCGACGAGCTCGAGAAAGCCCTGCAGGACAAGATCAAGAATCGCCTGCTGCCGGACTCCAGGGTGGACGTGAAGTTCGAGGTGCGCCGCCCGCCGCTCGAAGCGAGCGACGCCTCGCGCCGCGTGGCCGGCCACGGCAAGACGATTTATCAGGAACTCGGCATGTCGCTGAACGTCGCCGAGCGGGCCACCGGCGGCGGCACCGACGCCGCATTTGCCGCCCTCAAGACCAAGGGCGCCGTGGTGGAAGGCATGGGCCTGTCGGGCTTCGGCGCGCACTCCAACGATGCCGAATACGTGCAGATCAACAGCATCGTGCCGCGCCTGGTGCTGACCACACGCATGATCATGGACCTGTCCGACGGCAAGGTGAAATAGGTCGGCTAGGCCGCAGGCGGCTCAGGACGCCGCCGGCTCCGCCTTGGCGAGGCGGAAGCGCAGCGTGAACTGGGCGCCGCCGGACGGCAGGTTCTCCACCCTTACCGTCGCATCGTGATCGTCGACGACGCCGCGCACGATCGAGAGCCCGAGCCCGGCGCCGTCGGTGCGCTGGCGATCGCTGCGCCAGAAGCGCTGGAAGATCAGCCCCTGCTCGGCGGGCGCAATCCCCGGCCCGCAGTCGCGCACCTGCACCGAACCGTTGTCGTGCACCTCGACATCGACCGAGGTCCTCTCGGCGGTGTACTTGATGGCGTTCTCCGCCAGATTGAAGATGGCCCGCTGCAGCATCTCCGCATTGCCCCTGACCTGCACCGGACTGTCGGTGCCGCGCAACGCGATGTCCTTCTGCTGCGCCAGCGCGTAGGGCGCGATCGAGCCGACCACCTCGGCGCACACCGCGCGCAAATCCGCGGTCTCGCCGGGATCCAGCACCAGCGTGTCGAGCTCGGCGATCTCGAGCAGCTGGCTGACGATGCGGCTCATGCTCTCGATGTCGGCATGCAGCTCCCTGGTCCCCTTGGCCGCATCGAGCGTCTCGATCCGGGTCCTGAGGATCGCGAGCGGCGTGCGCAGCTGATGGGCGGCATCGGCCGTGAACTGGCGCTGCACGTGAAAGCCTTCCTCAAGGCGATCGAACGCCTGGTTGACGGCCGTCACCAGCGGCAGGATCTCGCTCGGAATCCCCTCCGTCGGAAGGCGGATATCGGTCCTTGCCGGTCCGATGCTCCTCGCCTCCTCCGAGGCCCGCAACAGCGGTGTCACCGCGCGGCGGAAGATCAGGATGTCGGTGGCAAGCAGGATCAGAAGGATCGGGATGGTGATCCAGCCAACCCGTCGGAAGAAATTGGAGACGATGTCGTCGATGATGACATCGCGATGCGACAGGTCCTCGGCGACCAGGATGCGCAACGTCTGGCCGCCGAGCAGCTTGGTGACACTGGCACCGGAAATCCGGTTGGCGGACGCCGGCAGTCGCGGCGCCTCGCGATGCGACGAAAACAGCAGATGACCGTCGGCATCGTAGATGTCGTAACGGTAGCGGCCATAGGCGTCGGAATAGAGCCCCCTCAGGCTGTCCGGCAGGTTGAGCTGCACCTTGCCCGCGGCATCGACCGAGAGGTTCTGGCCGAGATCGGCGGCCTGGTCGCGCATCGCTTCGCGATGCAGCTGATTGATCTCCGAATTCAGCAGCCACAGCAGCAGCAGCGGCAGGAAGATCGCCGCGACCGCGACCGCCACGATGTGCAGGAACACGATCCGCGACGTCAGCGACTTGAAGCGGAACACGCCTACTTCTCCTCCGCCATCAGATAACCGACGCCCCGAATGGTATGGATGATGACCTTGGCGCGGTGCTCGGTGAGCAGCTTGCGCAGCCGCGACACGTAAACCTCGACCGCGTTCGAGGCGACCTCGCCGGCGAGGCCGAAGATGTGGTCCTCGACATTCTTCTTCGGCACCACCCGCCCCTGTCGCCGCAACAGGATCTCCAGCACCGAAGTTTCGCGCGCCGAGAACACGTGCGGAGCGCCGTCGACGAACACCTGCTTGCTCTCGGTGTCATAGACCAGATTGGCGAGCTTCAGCGAGGAGCCGAGCAGCTGGCCGGGCCGGCGCAGGATGGCTTCGAGCCGCGCCACCAGCTCTTCCAGCGCGAACGGCTTCGCCAGATAGTCGTCCGCGCCGCTGCGCAGGCCGCTGACCCGATCCTGCAGGCCGCCCCGCGCGGTCAGCACCAGGACCGGCAGCGGATCGGTCTTGCGGCGAAGCTCCGACAACACCGACAAGCCATCGCCGTCGGGCAGACCGAGATCGAGGATCATGGCGGCATAACTGACGCTGCGCAGCGCATCGCGCGCCTCGGCAACGCTGTTGACGACATCGGACTCGTATCCCGCCGCCATCAGCCCGCTGGCGAGCAGCCGCGAGAGCTCGACATTGTCCTCGACGATCAGAAGGCGCATCGCAGCAATCCAGTCCTCATTCGATTGGTCGCTTTGCATCGCCCCTGACGATGCGCCGGCCACCCGCGAAATCCGCAACAGATCGAGCGCAGGTTGGCCATATTGTGAAAACGACCGGCATTGAGCACAGATGGCGCAACATCGTGACGGTTGCGCTAGACTCGGCTCTGCGCGTCCACGTCAAAATAGATAAACATGCATCTGCTGCAATCAAAATTGCACGTCGCCAGTGCGGCTTGCGCGACCTGTCGTCAGGTTGGTGTCAGCTAAGGCGCGTACGAAATCTTCGTCGATGTCCGCTTCGCTCCGATACCGGCCGCCTTTGTGCAACCGCAGCAAATGTTGCGATGGGCCAATAACGGAAATCCGCAGTCTCATTCGATCACCGCGTCGGTTGTGACCAAAAGCACGCCGGAATGACAAGATGCGAATTCAGCCCGTTTCCAGGAAGTACGAGACCTCTTCAAGGAATTGAGCCATGCCAGGATCAGTTTCCAATAGCGCATGATTTCTTCCGGGAAGAGCCACAAACCTCGCGCTGGGAATGCCTGCTGCCAGGCGTCGTCCTTCTTCAACGGGCACCATGAGATCGTCACGAACGTGTAGCACAAGCGTTGGCACAGATACTCTTGGCAACAATTCGGCGACGTCGAAATTGCTTACGGTCTCATAATAGCGAACCGCATTGTCTGGAGATGTACTCTTCCGTTGCATGACATTGAAGGCCGCGGCCTGTTCGACTGTCGCGGTCGGAGCCAGTTGTGATGTCAGCAATTGTCTGAAAGTCGGCTCATCTGAATCCCAACCCAATCGCATCAGTGTGGCTGTCGCCTTGTAGCGCTCAAGGTCTGCTGCGGTTACGGACGGGCGCTTGTAGCGTCCCAGAGCGAAACCTCCATACAAGACTAGCTTTGATACGCGATCCGGATAGCGGGTTGCAAAAACCACGCTGACAGCGCAACCTTGCGAATAGCCGAACAATGGGAAACGTTGCAAACCGGATGTATCAACTACTGCCTTCAGGTCGCCGACCCACGCGTCCAACGATATATCGCCCACATCCCAATCGGACAAACCACTTCCGCGAGCATCGTAACGCAGGACTGTATTTCGCTTCGCAAGTTCTACCAGCATGTGCCGGTAGATCGGCGACTCCCAATCCAGTTCCAAATGACTAAGCCAGTTTGCGGTTTTTACTAAGGGCGGGCCACTGCCGACTTCCGAGTAGGCCAGACGGACGCCGTCATTGGCTCTGCAGTATCTTATCTGCTGGCTCGCCGGTGCGGCTCGGCAATCGTCGGCACGTCCCCCCGCGCGGTCACGCCTGCGAATGGCGCGCCATGAAATTGTCGTAGCCGACCTCGGCGACCTGGAACCATTGATAGCCGTTGTTGGAGAACGAGGTCAGCGAGTCGTAGACTTTCTTGAAGTTGGCATTGGTCGCCGAAACCTCGGCATGCAGCTCCTTGGCGGCCTTGAAGGAAGCTTCCATCACCGCGGCCGGGAACGGACGCAGCTTGGTGCCGACCGCAAGCAGCTTCTTCAGTGCGATCGGATTGGCTTGGTCATAGCGCGCCATCATCCAGTTGTTGGCGAGATGGCCGGCCTGCTCGAGCACGAACTGATAGTGCTTCGGCAGTGCGTTCCACTTGTCGAGGTTGATCATCGCCACCAGCATGGGGCCGCCTTCCCACCAGCCGGGGAAGTAATAGTTCGGCGCGACCTTGTAGAAGCCGAGCTTCTCGTCGTCGTAGGGACCGACCCACTCGGCCGCATCGATCGTGCCCTTCTCCAGCGCCGGATAGATGTCGCCGCCGGCGAGCTGCTGCGGCACGGCGCCGAGCTTCTGCATCACCTTGCCGGCAAAGCCGCCGATGCGGAATTTGAGGCCCTTGAGATCGTCGACGCTGGTGATCTCCTTGCGGAACCAGCCACCCATCTGGCAGCCGGTGTTGCCGGCGAGCAGCGAGGTCACGTTGTAGCTCTTGTAGAACTCGTTGAGCAGCTCCTTGCCGCCGCCCAGCATGAACCAGGCCTGGTTGAGGCGCATGTTGGGTCCGAACGGCACCGCGGAGCCGAAGGTGAAGGTCGGGTCCTTGCCGAAATAATAATAGGGCGCGGTGTGCCCCATCTCGACGGTGCCGTTCTGCACGGCGTCGAGCACCTGCAGGCCCGGCACGATCTCGCCCGCGGCAAAAGTCTGGATCTGGAATCTGTTGTCGGTCGCTTCGCCGACCGCCTTCGCCATCAGCTCGGCGCCGCCGTGCAGCGTGTCGAGCGACTTCGGCCAGCTCGTCGTCAAGCGCCACTTGAGCTCCGGCATCGACTGCGCGATCGCGGGAGCTGCGACCGTGGCGGCGCCGGCGACGCCCAGACCCGTGACCTTGATGAAATCTCTTCGCTTCATTTGAATCCTGCCCTGTTCGATTGTGTTGTCCGAGCGTCGACTGCTTTCGATCGTCGCGCCGCTTTTCTTTTGCCGTCATGACCAGTGATCGATCACACGCCGCCTTCGTGCCGAGGCTTCGGATGCGAGCATGGAGCATCCCCTTCACGAATGCCAGACGCAAAAAACCCGGCCTCCTTGCGGAGGCCGGGCAATGCGTTCGCGTCGCGCGAACGCTCGTCCGAAAGGCTAGAGCGTTTTCGAGCGAAGTGGATACCGGTTCGCGTGAAGAAAACGCGTCAAAACAAGAATCTAGAGCCCCGTTCCGATTCCATCGGAACGGGAAAAGCTCTAGACGCCGATCAGCCGCGGGTGCGCGAGCGGATCATGAAGCTGTCGAAGGTGTATTCGGCGACCTGCCACCACAGATACTGGTCGGAGCGGTACGCCTGCATGGCCTCGATCGACTTCTTGAAGTCGGCATTCTTGGCCGAGATTTCACCCCACAGCTCGTTGGTCGCCTTGAGGCAGGCCTCGAGCACCTCGTTGGTGAACGGACGCAGCTGCGTGCCGCCGGCAACCAGCCGCTTCAGCGCGGAGGGGTTCTGCATGTCGTAGCGCGCGGCCATCCAGCTGTTGGCGTTGGCGGCGCCGTTGGCCAGGATCGCCTGGTAGTTCTTCGGCAGCGCGTTCCACTTCTCCAGGTTGACGAAGGAGTGCACGGTCGGACCGCCTTCCCAGAAGCCCGGGTAGTAGTAGTACTTGGCGACCTTCTGGAAGCCGAGCTTCTCGTCGTCATAGGGACCGACCCACTCGGCCGCGTCGATGGTGCCCTTTTCGAGCGCCGGATAGATGTCGCCGCCGGCGAGCTGCTGCGGCACCACGCCGACCTTCTGCAGCACCTGGCCGGCAATGCCGCCGATGCGCATCTTCAGGCCCGACATGTCGGCGACGGTCTTGATCTCCTTGCGGAACCAGCCGCCCATCTGGGTGCCGGTGTTGCCGGTCGGGAAACCGATCACGCCGAACTTCTTGAAGAACTCGTTGCCGAGCTCCTGGCCACCGCCCTGATACCACCAGGAGTTCTGCATGCGGGCATTGAGACCGAACGGCACCGACGCGTAGATCGCGAAGGTCGGGTCCTTGCCGACATAGTAGTAGGCGACGGTGTGCGACATCTCGACCGTGCCGTTGGAGGTCGCGTCCAGCGCCTGCAGGCCGGGGACGACTTCGCCCGCCGCGAACACCTGGATCTGGAACTTGTTGTCGGTCATTTCGGCGACGTACTTCGACAGCTCGACGGCACCGCCATAGATGGTGTCCAGCGACTTCGGGAAGCTCGAGGTCAGGCGCCACTTGATTTCAGGCGAGGACTGCGCGATCGCCGGCGCGGCAACCGCCGTCGCGGCAGCACCGGCCGCAGAAACTTTCAAAAAATCACGACGCTTCATCGTACGACTTCTCCTTCAGGGGCGTTTCCCAGTGACCGCAAGCAGTTCTCCGGCAGGCGCGTGAAAGGCTTGCCGAGGCGCTCTGGGTCGGCCCTTTAACACGGAAGGCGGCGTCACGGAAACGCGACAATGGCATGACCGCGCCAATTAAACGAAAGTCTGATGAGGCTGGAAATCAGCCGGAAAATGCGCCTTCAGGCAGCGACGATGACGCCTGGCAGGTGGTCGCGGAGCTGCCGCCGACCGCGCGATAAATCGCCGCGTGCGGCCGTCCGGTCCGCTCTCAACCACCGGGTTACGGGAGCAATCAGCGCCGCGTCGTCGCCCGCGCCTTCTTGGCTTGATCAGCCAAATACCGCCCGCGCCGGATCCAGCTTTGCGCGGTTGTCTTGCTGACACCATACGTCTTGGCGATCACCTCGGCGGCCTCGCCGATCGAGTCGGATTTCTTGGCCATGTTGAACGCCAGCCGGGAGGCCTCTGCGCGCTTCTCCCGCGTCAGATGTTTGCGGTGCTGTTTGTTTGCTTCGCGTGATGCTGCCATGTCGATGGTCGCCTCACGGCCCCTTCCCGCAGTTTTGGCTTCACCCGTGGCCGCCTTCCGCTGATCGAAGGGTGGTACGATTCGGCCACTCCTGCATAAACATACAGGCCGGAACCGATTCAGCAATCGTCCAAACGCCACGGGCCTGTGAAGAAAGCCCGCCGGGCTCCCGACGCTTCGCGACCAATCGGCCCAGCAGCGCAGGTTCAGGCTGCCGCGATGACGCCTTGCAGCTGCTCGCGGACCTTGCCGCCGATCGCGCGGTAGATCGCCGCGTGCGGGCCGTCCGGTTCGCTCTCGACCACCGGGTTGCCGGCATCGGAGGCGGTGCGGATCGCGATGTGCAGGGGGATCTCGCCGAGGAACGGCACCCCCAGCTTCTCGGCTTCGTGGCGGGCGCCGCCATGGCCGAAGATATCCGAGCGGGTGCCGCAATGCGGGCACTGGAAATAGCTCATGTTCTCGACGATGCCGAGCACCGGCACGTTGACCTTCTTGAACATCGCAAGCCCGCGCCGGGCGTCGATCAGCGAGAGGTCCTGCGGGGTCGAGACGATGACGGCGCCCTTGAGCGGAACGTTCTGCGCCAGCGTGAGCTGGGCATCGCCGGTGCCGGGCGGCATGTCGACCACGAGCACGTCGAGCGTGCCCCAGGCGACGTCGCGCAGCATCTGGGTGATCGCCGACATCACCATCGGCCCGCGCCAGATCATCGCGGTGTCCTCCTCGACCAGGAAGCCGATCGACATGATCGACAGGCCGAAGCGCTGCAGCGGGACCATCTTCTTGTCGTCATTGAGCTGCGGCTTCTCGCGGATGCCGGTCAGCCGCGGCACCGATGGACCGTAGATGTCGGCGTCGAGCAGCCCGACGCGCAGGCCGAGGTCGCGCAGGCCGAGCGCGAGGTTGAGCGCCGTGGTCGACTTGCCGACGCCGCCCTTGCCGGAGGCGACGGCGATGACGGCGGAGATGCCGGGGATCTCGGCCTGCCGGGCCATCGGCGATTGCCCGCCGGGCGGATGTGGATGGCGATGGGCGGCCGCCGGCGGGACGCCGCCCGCCGGCCGCGGCGCCGGCGCCGCAGCGCCCGCCTTGCGCTCGGCGGTCAACGCGATCATCGCGACGCTGACGCCGGGAATGGCGCGCACGGCATTCTCGGCCTGCGCACGCACGCTCTCCCAGGCGCGGGCCTCCGCGGCGTCGACATTGATCGAGAAGAACACCTTGCCGTCGGTGACCGTGATCGCCGACAGCACATTGGCGTTGGTCAAGGCTGTGCCGCGTGGCGACATCACCTTGGCAAGGCAATCGAGGACCTGTTGCTGCGTCACGCTCACCGCGCATCTCCTGGAAAGTTCAAGAGACCGACCCATAGAGCGTTGCAGCGCAAAAGGCTACCTCGCTCCGACGTCGTCCCGCCGCTCGGCTGGCGCAGCCGAGCCGCCTTCCTTGGCGGCCTCGTAGTTCAGCTCGATCATGACCCCGTTGGGGTCGTTGACGAAGATCTGCCAGAGATCGCCGCCGGGAACCTGGCGCGAGTCGAATTCCATCCCCTTGGACTGAAGCCGCTGCCGCATCCCATCGAAGCCCTGGCTGGCAAAGGCGACGTGATGGACGACGCCCGAGTCAGGCTTTTGTGCCTCGTCGGTCGCCGAAATATCGACCAGATGCACGACCGCCTTGCCCTCGCTGTACATCCACGCACCGGGGAACGCGAAGTTCGGCCGCGCGCCCTTTTCCAGGCCCAGAATGTCCTCATAGAACCGCACCGTGGCGGAGAGATTCCGGGTCCGGATATTGAAATGATCGAGCACACCGACACTCATGCCCATGCGATACACTCCCTTTTTTGTGAAGTTCGTTGGTGGGCTAATCCTAGCACAAAACCGGGTTCTGCCATCCCACCAAGGCCGTTGCCCTCCGCTGCACAGGGGGTATGGTGCGGCTCCTTCCATGGACGGAATGCCCTGCCCGCCGCGAATTTGCCGGCAGGCGAAGGGCGATCACCACGGCAAATCACAAGGTAACAGATATGGCTAAAGTCGCTTTTCTCGGTCTCGGCGTGATGGGTTTCCCGATGGCGGGACACCTCGTGAAAAAAGGCGGCCATGAGGTCACCGTGTACAACCGGACCGCGGCGAAGGCGAAGGAATGGGCCGACAAGTTCGGCGGCAAGACGGCGTCGACCCCGAAGGCCGCCGCCGAAGGCCAGGATTTCGTGATGTGCTGCGTCGGCAACGACAACGACCTGCGCGCGGTCACGATCGGCCCCGACGGCGCCTTCGCCGGGATCAGGAAGGGCGCGACCTTCGTCGATCACACCACCGCCTCCGCCGAAGTCGCCCGCGAGCTCGATGCCGCCGCCACCAAGGCCGGCTTCAAATTCGTCGACGCGCCGGTGTCCGGCGGCCAGGCCGGCGCCGAGAACGGCGTGCTGACGGTGATGTGCGGCGGCAGCGAAGACGCCTACGCGGGCGCCGAGCCGATCATCACCGGCGCTTACGCGCGGATGTGCAAATTGCTCGGGCCGGCGGGCGCCGGCCAGCTCACCAAGATGGTCAACCAGATCTGCATCGCGGGTCTGGTTCAGGGGCTGTCGGAGGGCATCCACTTTGCCAAGAAGAGCGGCCTCGACGTCGCCGCCGTGATCGAGACCATCTCCAAGGGCGCGGCGCAGTCCTGGCAGATGGAGAACCGCTACAAGACCATGAACGAGGGCAAGTACGATTTCGGCTTCGCGGTCGAGTGGATGCGCAAGGACCTCTCGATTGCGCTGGCGGAGGCCCGCCGCAACGGGGCCACCCTGCCCGCCACCGCGCTGGTCGACCAGTTCTATGCCGAGGTCGAGAAGATGGGCGGCAAGCGCTGGGATACGTCGAGCCTGCTGGCGCGGCTGCAGCGGTAACACTTCCCACCATCTCGTCATGCCCGGGCTTGTCCCGGGCATCCACGTCTTTGGATCCACGAGAAGCAAGACGTAAATGGCCGGGACAGCCCGGCCATGACAACATGGAATTGTCAGACCCGGCGTGCGCGTGTACGCCCGCCATCGCACAACAGCGGGACCCCCGCGCAAAAGTTAATTTAACTTCCCGTTTACGCTTTTCCTTAGCTCTTTAAGGCAACGCTTAATGATTTAGCGTCACAGATAGACAATGCAAAAAGCCCGCGCGGTTCGTGGGCAGGATTTGTGTTGTTGATGAGTAATCCCGCAGAAAAGCCTGAAGTTGTAGCGCTTCCGGCAGGACCTCAGGTGACGGTGCCGGTGAACAGCCGGCGCGTCGCCGCGCAGCGGGTGCGCGAGGCGCGGGATCGGTTAACGTCAACCAGTGGAACCCGCCCGGCGTTCGACGCCGAACTGCTCCGTCAATACGCCCAGACCCGGATCTCGGCGTCCTACGTCGTGATGCTGCTCGTGGTGGCAACCGGCGTGCTGTTTGGCCTCTGGATGAAGCCGATCGTGGCCGGCGCCTGGACGGTCGGCATCCTCTGCGTCCATCTCGCCATCATCCGCAGTTGTTCCCGCTTCCTCGCCGAACCAACCTCGGTCGCGGTCACCCGCAAATGGCGGACCCGCTTCGTGCTGCTCGACTTGCTCTACGGCCTGTGCTGGACCGCGATCCTGATCCACCCCGCCGGGCGCGATCTCGCCTCCAACACCCTGATGATGTTCTTGATGCTGCTGGTGATCGCGGTCTCCAGCATGCTGGCCGCGAGCCTGCCGATCGCAGCCCTTGCGGCAACCGTTCCGGTGACGGTCGGGATCGCGCTCGACCTCGTGCTCAACGGCGCGTTCGACAATTACGTGCTGGCACTGCTGGCGCTTGCGGCCGAAGGTTATTTCGCCCTGCTCGCGCACCGCCTGCATTCGACCACGCTGGCGACGCTGGAGGCCCGCGCCGAAAAAGATGCGCTGATCGGCGAGCTGGAACAGGCCAAGGCGATCTCGGACGAGGCGCGGCACCGTGCCGAATCCGCCAACGTCGCCAAGTCGCGCTTCCTCGCCCAGATGAGCCACGAACTGCGCACGCCGCTCAATGCGATCCTCGGCTTCTCCGAGGTGATGAAGAGCGAGATTTTCGGCGCGCACACCGTGCCGGTCTACAAGGAATATTCCGCCGACATCCATAATTCCGGCGTGCATCTGCTCAATCTCATCAACGAGATCCTCGATCTGTCGCGGATCGAGGCCGGCCGCTACGAGCTGAACGAAGAGGCCGTGGCGCTGGTGCATGTCGTCGCCGACTGCCACCATCTCCTGAAGCTGCGCGCCTCCAGCCGCGGCATCACCATCCACGAGGTGTTCGAGCACGGCATGCCGAGGATCTGGGGCGACGAGCGCGCCATCCGCCAGGTCGTGCTCAACCTGCTCTCCAACTCGATCAAGTTCACCCCGCAGGGCGGCGAAATCTGGCTGAAGGTCGGCTGGACCGCGTCGGGCGGGCAATATCTGAGCGTCAAGGACACCGGAAGCGGCATCGCCGAGGACGAGATCCCGGTCGTGCTGGCCTCCTTCGGCCAGGGCTCCAACTCGATCAAGTCGGCGGAACAGGGCGCGGGCCTTGGCCTGCCGATCGCGAAAAGCCTGATCGACATGCATGGCGGCACCTTCACGCTGAAGTCGAAGCTGCGCATCGGCACCGAGGTGATCGTCACCTTGCCGCCGGAACGGGTGATGAGCGCGCTGGCGCCTATGGCGGAAGAAGCGCCGCCGATGCAGCCGCCGGAGCCCGTCGAGCCCGCGATGGGCGCCGACCGGAAACGCGTGCGCCGCAAGTCGATCATGAGTGCCGGCACCGGATTGTAGAGCATGTCGCGGAAGATCGTGACGCGGTTATCGCTAGAGCCCTTTCCGTTCCGATCGATTCGGAACAGGGCTCCAGATCTTGGTTCTGACGCGTTTTCTTTACGCGAACCGGTATCCACTTCGCTCGAAAACGCTTTGGCAATAAACCCAAGGCGTTCGCGCCAGGACCATCCTCGCGACAAAAAGCCGAGGCGTGATGCAGCACCCCACGTCAGCCGGCTTGCACTGGCCGCCGAAACCGTTCAACACTTGAACAATGAGCTCAGAGACGCCGTGTATCGCAGTCTGCATGATGGACCCCAGGACGAAGCTCTGCTTCGGCTGTGGCCGCACGCTCCCGGAGATCGCGCGCTGGCACAAGATGGACCGCACGGAGCGACTGTCGGTGATGGCGACGCTGCCGGCGCGCATGGCCGAGGCTGGGCTCGAGCGCATGGAGCCGCGTCCGAAGCGCGCGTGATCGGCGTTGCGGCGGGAGTGGCGCCGTGACCCGTATCCTCCTCGTCATCGTGCTGCTGATGGCAACCGCCGGCGCCGTCGTCGCCTATGGCGACCCCGAGCAGATCGCCCGCGCCAGGGAGAATCTGACCCAGATCTTCGGCCGCAGCATCACCGCCTCAGCCTCGACCTCCAGCTCCGCCCCCGCGGTGCAGATCGCGCGCGGCCAGGGCGGCGAGTTCGCGTTCCGCGCCAAGATCAACGGCGTCAGCGCCCCGATGGTGATCGACACCGGCGCGACTTCGGTCGTGCTGACCTGGGAAACCGCGAAAGCGATCGGGCTGCCGATCGATATGCTCGAATACAATGTCGACCTCGAGACCGCCGGCGGTCACACCAAGGCGGCGCGGCTGACGCTCGACCGGCTCGCGGTCGGCAAGCTGGTCGAGAAATCGGTGCCGGCGCTGGTGGTGCAGCGCGGGCAGATGAAGACCAACCTGCTCGGTATGAGCTTCCTCGACCGGCTCGAAAGCTGGGGCGTCCGCGCCGACACGCTGAGCCTGACCGGCTACCCCGACGTCACCGGCAGTATCAACACCTCAAGCCGCCACCGGCGCGCGCGCACGGCCGTCGACTAGCGCGACGGCGCCTACTCCACCACTACCGGTCGTCGTCGTGGATCGACGACGGGTGCCGGCACAGCGGCGTGACCTGGATCTCCATGAACGGAAACAACGGCAGGCTCGACAGGATGTCGTGCAATTCCTGCGCGCCGGACACGTCGAAGACGCTGACATTGGCGTAGCGCCCCGCCACCCGCCACAGATGGCGCCAGGCCCCCGTACGCTGCAGCTCCATGGCGCGGACGCGTTCCGCCTGTTTCAGAGCGTCGACCTTCTCGACCGGGAGATCGTGCGGAATCCGCACATCCATTTCGACGTGGAACAGCATGACAAGTGAACCCCTTCTGCGACAAGATGGAACGGCGTGGAGCCGCCACGCAACTGTGGCGGCTCCATTGATCCGTCTAACAGATCGTCAGCCCTGCACCAGACCGCGGCTGACGAGGTTGATGTCGTCGGGGTTGACGAGGTCCTTCGCCGTCCAACCGGAGACGTCGTAGTCGCTCATGCAATTGCGGACGAAATCCTGCATGGCGCCGAGGTCGCCGGTGGCGCTCGCGGCCATCAGCGTCTCGACGCGCAGGTTCTCGTAATTGCCCGCATAGTTGCGCTCGTAGAGCTCATGCCGGCCGCCGAACTCGGAGCCGACCGCGTCCCAGAGCAGCTTCAGCAGCTTGATGCGGTCGATCGCGGCGTAGCCGTTGGAGCCGCGCACGAAGCGGTCGAGATAGGGCCGGATCGCCTCGCTCTCCAGATCGGCCGAGCTCGACGGCAGATAGATCAGGCCGCTCGCGACATGGCGCTCGATCAATTCCTTGATCCGCGGATAGGCCATCGGTGCGAACACGCGATAGGCCAGCCCGTAGTTCAGGTTCGGCAGATTGTAGCCATCGGTCCCCTGCCAGGCGATCGGCGACTTCACCATGGCGTCCGCAATGCCGTGGAACAGATTGCGCCAGGCGATCACCTCGCCCACGGCCGTCTGCACGCCGCGGAAGTCCTTCGACCCGGTCGCCTCGACCGCCATCGAGAACAGGCCGGCGATGAAGTCGAGCTTGACGGCAAGTCGCGTCACGCCGTGCAGCGTGAATCGCGGGATGAAGCCCGAGGCCGGGAAGAACTGGTTGATCTTGTCGACATCGCCATAGATGAAGACGTTCTCCCAGGGCACCAGCACCTTGTCGAACACGAGGATCGAGTCGTTCTCGTCGAAGCGGCTGGACAGCGGATAGTCGAACGGCGAGCCGGTCGCCGCCGCGGTGAATTCGTAGGACGAGCGCGCAATCAGCTTGATGCCCTTGGCATCCATCGGCGCCGTGAAGATCAGCGCGAACGACTTGTCCTTGATCGGAATGCCGTAATGCGCGATGAAATTGTAGTGCGTCAGCGCCGAGCCGGTCGCCACCACCTTCGCGCCCGAAACGATCAGGCCGGCGTCTGTCTCCTTCTCGACATGCATGAAGACGTCGCGCACCTCCTCGATGGCGCGGTCGCGATCGATCGGCGGATTGACGATGGCATGATTCCAGAAGTCCAGACGCTCCTGAGTCCGGGCATACCACTTTTTCGCATTGCCGGCGTAGTCGCCATAGAAGCTTGAATTCGCCCCCAGCGTGCCAAGGAACGACGCCTTGTAGTCCGGCGAGCGGCCCATCCAGCCGAACGCAACCTTCTGCAATTCGGCGATCGCATCGCGGCCCTTGACGAGGTCGTCGGCCGTCTTCGAGCCGAGGAAGAACGGATGGGTCAGCTGTCCCGAGCCGGTGTCGGTCAAGACGCCGATCTGATCCTTCTTCTCATGGAAACGGTCGTACCAGCGCGCCACCATCCGCGCCGAATTGCGGAAGGCGGGATGCTGGGTGACGTTCTTGACGCGCTCGCCGTAGATGTAGATTTCCCGGCCGTCCTGGATGCTGTCCAGGAATTCCGCACCGGTATAGACGCTGGTGGTTGACGCAGGCACGTCGGCCCGCAGGGCAGCTGCTGTAGTCATGGGCTTCTCCTCCGCTTGTGTCGCTGGACCGGCGGCGTTGCCGCATCGGCCTAAGACCATCTCGTCACGCTCTTGGACGGCGTGACATCGGAGGAAACGCTACGCGCTCACCCGGAGCGGGCGAAAGGTATCACACCATACCGCGCAGACCGGCCCGGCTCGGGCTATGACTCGATGGCACGGACCGGACGGCAAGGATCGTTCGGCCGGCGCAAGGCCGCAGCTGATGCAGCACGGCAAGGGAGCGAACCATGGGCAAGGGTTTTGACAGCAGCGCTGTCGCTTTCCATCGCGATGGGGAATTGGCCCTCGACGCCTGCGTCGTGACCATCGGCGCATTTGACGGCGTCCACCGCGGCCATCAGGAACTGCTGCGGCAGACCATCGCGGCAGCGCGGCGCCGCGGCATTGCAGCCGTGGTCTACACCTTCGATCCGCCGCCAAAAGTGTATTTCGGCCAGGCCGAGCCGCTGATTTCGCTTCGCGAAAAGCTCGAGCGCATCGCAACATTCGCGCCTGACCACGTCGTCGTCGCCGATTTCGACCAGGTCTACGTCCGGCGCACCGCGCTCGATTTCCTCGCCGAATTGCAGCTTCTGCGACCACGCGAAGTCATCGTCGGCGAGGATTTCCGCTTCGGGTCCTGCAAGGGCGGCACCGCCCTGCTGCTGCGGCAGCACTTCAACACGCGCATCCTGCCGCCGGTGCGCTGCGGCAATGGCGAGATCGTCTCCAGCAGCCGGATTCGCGCCTTGCGACGATCCGGCCTTGCCGCCGCCGCGGCGACGCTGGAAAACTGGAGAGATATCGTGACCGCGCCACCGGCCAACCGATCCGGTTTGGCCCAGCTCGAGGTCGCAAGCCAATGACCGCCATCGATCCGCGAGAGTTGCGCAATGCCTGTGGCCAGTTCGGCACCGGCGTCACCATCATCACGACGCATTGCCAGGGCCGCGATCACGGCATGACGGCCAACGCCTTCATGTCGATCTCGCTCGATCCGCCACTGGTCGCGATCTCGATCGCGAAAAGCGCGAAGATGCTCGCCAACATCCAGAAGACCGGCCGCTTTGCGGTCAGCATCCTCGCCGAGGGCATGGAGGATTTCGCCTGGCATTTCGCCGGCAAGCCAAGGCTCGACCTCTGCAACGTCTTCGAACGCCGCAACGACCTGCCTGTGATCGCCAACGCGGCGGCATACTTCGTGACCGATCTCGCCGATGAGATCGTCGCCGGAGACCACACGATCTTCCTCGGCCACGTCCGCGAGATGTCGCTGGAGCCCAGCAAGAAGCCGCTGCTGTTCTTCCGCGGCCGCTTCGGCGGCCTTGCCGATCCGCACCCTGCGCCCGCGACGCTGGAGAATGCCGCTTACGAATTTGTCTGGTGAGACCAGCAACCGATATTCCCGAAAAAACGGGGATGCAAGTTTGAGCAAACTGCAAGAAAAGGAGGAACGACCATGCTGAACGTCAACAAGGACACCATCACCGACCACGTGATCGCCGCGCTCTCCAAGGACATTCCGGATCGCAACCGGCAGATCATGACGAGCCTGATCCGCCACATGCACGACTTCTGCAAGGAGGTCGACCTGACCTTCGCCGAGTGGTTCGCCGCATGCGAGTTCCTGCGCCGCGCCGGCGACATCTCGGACGAGAAGCGCAACGAGTTCATCCTGATCGCCGATATTCTCGGCGTCGAGGTGCTGGTCGACATGCTCGATCATCGGGTCACCGACGGCGAAAGCGAGTCCACCGTGCTCGGACCGTTCTACCGGGAAAACCCGCCGGTGCTGCCCAAGGGCGCCTCCATCATCAAGAAGACGTTCGACAACGCGCAGACCGTCAAGGTCTCAGGGCGCATCAGCGACACTGCGGGGCGGCCGATCGAGGGCGTCACGATCGACGTCTGGGAAGACGCGCCGAACGGCCTCTACGACCTGCAGGATCCGGAACAGCCGGCCTACAATCTGCGCGGACGCTTCACGACCGACGCCAACGGCGAATATGCCTTCGTCGCGCTCCGCCCCGAGCCCTACCCGATCCCCTATGACGGCGCCGGCGGCGAGCTGCTGAAATACATGGGCCACCATCCCTGGCGTCCGGGCCACATCCATTTCATGCTTTCGAAGGACGGCTATCAATCGCTGATCTCGCAGATCTACGATTCCGAGACCAAGTATCTCGACAACGACTCGGTGTTCGCCGTGAAGCAGAGCCTGATCGGCAGGTTCGCCAAGGCCCCCGCCGGCGCCGACACCGATCTGGTTCTCAACTTCGACTTCAAGCTCAAGAAAGCCGCCGCCGAACGGCTCGCCGCGGCCGAGTAAGACCCGTTACGCCCTGCCAGGCCTACCAGCCTGGCAGGGCTCATTCTGAACTGACTTGCGAGGACATATGAGTCGTGCCGTGATCGAAATCGCCGAGCCCGTGGAGCGCGCGCAGGCTCACGCAAAGGATACTGCGATCCGCAGTATCCGCGCCACCATCGTCGAGGCGCCGACCCGCCGCCGGCACAAGCTCTCGAACACCGAGGTCACCCATCAGGGCTACGTGCTGGTGCGCGTGCTGCTCGACAACGGCGTGACGGGGATCGGCGAAGCCTCGACGCTCGGCGGGCCGCGCTGGGCCGAGGAGAGCGTGGAGTCGATCAAGGCCGCGGTCACGAATTATCTGGCGCCAGCGCTGCTTGGACAGCCTGCCCTCGCCTTCGAAGCCAATGCCTTGCGCATGAGCAAGGCCGCCACCCGCAATTTCGCCGCCAAGGGCGCCATCGAGTCCGCCCTGCTCGACGCCGCCGGCAAGACGCTGGGCCTGCCCGCCAGCACGCTGCTCGGCGGCGCCGTGCGCGAACGCATGGAAGTGATCTGGGCGCTGGCGTCGGGCGACAGCGGCCAGGAGGTGGAAGAAGCGAAAGAGAAGCTGCGGCGCCGCGAACACCGCCAGTTCAAGATCAAGTTCGGCTTCAACCGGCCGCAGGTCGATCTGAAGCGGCTGCAAGCGCTGCGCGCCGGCCTCGGCGAGGAGGTGCGCCTGATCGTCGATGTCAACCAGGGCTGGACCGAGGCCGAATGCATCCGTTTCATGCCCGCGCTGGAGGAGCTGGATGTTGCCCTGATCGAACAACCGGTGTCGGCATTGCAACTGGAAGCGATGGCGCGTGTCGCGGCCCGCACCTCGATTCCGTTGCTGGTGGACGAAGCGGCTTTCACCAAGGAGGACATCGCTCGCGCGGGCGCGATGGGCTGCGGCAGCGTCTACTCGCTGAAGCTCGTGAAGAGCGGCGGCCTGTTCGAGATGAAGCGCGCCGCTGCGGTCGCGGCCGCGCACGGGCTCGAGCTCTATGGCGGCTGCCTGCTGGAGAGCAGCATCGGCGCGGCGGCGCATCTCGCCGCCTTCGCCACCCTGCCCAGGCTCGAATGGGGCACCGAGCATTTCGGTCCGCGAATCCTCGTGGAGGATCTGGTCGTCAACCCGATCAGCTTCGACGAGTTCGAGATCTGCGCCCCTGATGGCCCCGGTCTCGGCGTAGAGGTCGACGAGGACAAGATCCGCGCCTTCGCCCGGAAGGACTAGCCGGATGGCGTCGTTCCCGCGGACAATTGACAATCCACGGACCCACGCCCAGTCTTCGCGTCGGAACCATCGTCTCGATCGTGCGCACATGACCACGCGATATCGAACCCGGCAGGATTCTTCCGCCGCTTCCGCGGAAGCGCGCGAACAGGCGTTCGGCTAGCCGTGACCGATCGCGACGATGTCATGGATCTCAGGCGGCTGGTCTATTTCGTCGCCGTCGCCGAGGAATTGCATTTCGGCCGCGCCGCATCGCGGCTTGCGATTGCGCAGCCGCCGCTCAGCCGGCAGATTGCGCAACTCGAGAGCGATCTCGGCGTCATGCTGATCGACCGGAGCCGCAGCCAGATCCGGCTGACCCAGGCCGGCAGCGTTCTGCTGGAACGTGCGCGCGACGTGCTGGAGCGGCTCGACCGAACGCACCGCGAGATCAAGCGGATCGGCGAAGGCTTTTCCGGTCATCTGCGCGTCGCCTTCGTCGGATCGGCGACCTATGGCGTGCTGCCGAGCGTGATCCAGGCGTTTCGGTCGGCCTATCCTGACGTCGAGCTCGCGCTGTCGGCGATGAACAACGCCGAGCAGAAGCGCGCGGTGATCCAGCGCGAGATCGATATCGCCATCGCCCGCCCCTCGCTCGACGACGAGGAATTGAAGTCGGAGCCGCTGCTGCAGGAGCCGCTGATCCTCGCGCTCTCCGACACTTCGCCCTTGCTCGATCAAAAGGTCCCGAGGCTGGCGGCGCTGAAGGCCGAGACGTTCGTCCTCTACCCGCGCAAGCCGCGCCCAAGCTTCGCCGACCACATCCTCAATATCTGCCTCGAAGAAGGCTTCATTCCGAAATCGCAGGTGCTGGCCCAGGACTACCAGACCGCGATCAGCCTGGTGTCGGTCGGCGTCGGCATCGCGCTGGTGCCGAAATCGGTCTCGGAGGCGGAACGGCCCGGCGTCGCCTACCGCGCCTATGAGGGACACAATCCAGGCACTGCACTGTCGCTGAACTACCGGCGCGACAACCGGATGCCGCATCTGTTCAATTTCCTGAAGGTCGCACAGGACGTCACGCGGCGTCAGCGCAAGCCGTAGAGCGTTTTCGAGCGAAGTGGATACCGGTTCGCGTGAAGAAAACGCGTCAAAAACAAGGAATCTGGCGCCCTCAGGCCGCGACCGCCGCCGGCGCGCGATCGTCAACGCGTGCGATCGCCTCGCGCAGCACATCGATGTCAGCCCCCGGCCGAACGCCGTTCTCCGCGAGGTGCCTGCGGAACGCACGCGCGCCCGGGACGCCATGGAAGGCGCCGACGAAATGCCGCGTGATCGAATGCAGCCGCGTGCCCTCGGCAAGCTGCCGCTCGATATAGGGCAGCATCGCCGCGAACACGTCCTTCATCGTCGCGTGCGGCGCAGTCCCGTCGAACAGCTCGGAATCGACCGTGAGCAGCCGCCACGGCTCCTGATAGGCCGCCCGCCCCAGCATCACGCCATCGACATGCTTCAGATGCTGCTTTGCCTCGGCAAGGCTGGTGATGCCGCCATTGATGATGATGGGCACGTGCGGAAGCGCCGCCTTGAGGCGATAGACCCGATCGTAGTCGAGCGGCGGGATGTCGCGGTTCTCCTTCGGCGACAATCCGTTGAGCCAGGCCTTGCGCGCGTGCACGACGAGCGCGTCCGCGCCCGCGCCAATCACCCCGCGCGCCAGCGTATCGAGCGCGACTTCCGGATCCTGGTCGTCGATGCCGATCCGGCACTTCACCGTGACGGGAATCCGCACCGCGCGCTTCATCGCCGCAACGCCTTCGGCGACCAGCGCCGGTTCGGCCATCAGGCAGGCGCCGAAGCGGCCATCCTTCACCCGATCGGAGGGACAGCCGACATTGAGGTTGATCTCGTCGTAACCGAACTGCTCGCCGATCTCTGCGGCGGTCGCGAGATCGCGGGGATCGGAACCGCCGAGCTGCAACGCCACCGGATGCTCGCTGGCATCGAAGCCGAGCAGCCGCGCCCGGTCGCCATGGATGATGGCGCCGGTCGTCAGCATCTCCGTATAGAGCCGCGCCCGCCGCGACATCAGCCGATGGAAGACCCGGCAATGCCGGTCGGTCCAGTCCATCATGGGTGCCACAGAAAAGCGATAGTCTTGCGATTCCAATGATTTACCTTAAGCTCTCAATGGGATGTAACAAGAACGAGTACCCGCCAAACTTGCCGAATTTGCACACGTTTGTACCCGTTTTGACCTCTCGACGCACACGTATCGCACACCGTTTGGGAAAAGCACACGACCATGGCCACCTTCACTCAGTTGCCGTCAGGGAACTGGCGGGTCCAAGTTCGCCGCAAGAACCGTTATGTGGCAGAGACCTTTCGCCGCCGCAAGGACGGCGAGGAATGGGCGCTCGACGTGGAGCGCAATATTGATCGTAGCGGGTCACCCAAACCGCGCGCTGCCGTAAAAGCGAAGACCTTCGGCGACATCATTGATCTGCACATTCAAGACATGCGCGACGTCGGCCGCCCCCCTCGCCGATCCAAAGCGGCGGTACTGAAGGCGCTCAAGGAGGAGCTCGGATCCACGAAGCTGCCTCGGCTGGACCGAGAACGGCTTATTGAATATGGCCGAAAGCGAGCGAAGGAAGGCGCCGGGCCGGCGACCCTCGCAATCGATATGGCTTTCATCAGGACACTCGCGACGCACGCTGCGGCCGTCCACGGAATTGAGGTTTCTGCCGAGGAGGTTCGCCTCGCGCGCTTCGCGTTGAAGCATTTGGGTCTCGTCGGAAAATCAGACGAGCGAGACCGGCGGCCAACGCAGGATGAGCTCGACGAGCTCATTGAATACTTCGAGACCAATCCACGACAGGTCATTCCCATGGGCCGCATCGTTCGCTACGCCGTTGCGACTACGATGCGGCAAGAGGAAATCTGCCAACCGGACTGGCCACATGTCGATATGAAAACGCGGATTCTAACGATTGTCGATCGCAAGGACCCGAGAAGGAAGGACGGCAACGACCAGAAAGTCCCTCTTCTCAACCTCACCGGCTATGATGCCTGGGAGATCTTGCTCCAGCAGCGTATTATCACCAGAGGTCAGGGCCGCGTATTTCCATATAACCACCGCTCAGTCAGCGCGGCATTCACGCGGGCCTGCGATGAATTGAAAATTGACGATCTGCATTTTCATGATCTACGCCACGAAGGCACCAGCCGCCTTTTTGAAGCGGGACTACCGATTGAAAAAGTCGCACTGGTCACTGGTCACAAGGACTGGCGTACGCTGCGACGTTACACAAAACTAAGGCCGGAAGAACTCCACAGGCTGCAAACTGCGCCGCAGCAAACTCTCGAGGAATATCTCCAGACGCTAGCTACCGCACGGGCGTAACCATGGTGACTATTCACTACCCGACGAAGAGCTGGCGCGACCGCTTCTCATTTTCTTGAATGCTGCGTCGCTATCGAGGAACGCCGCGAGCATAAAGGGTATCAGCTCCGCAACTTCCTCCCGACTGCCGTACGTCTCGGCGTAAAAATCAGCGTATTCACGCAACCGTTTGGCAAGGCTCGGCGCCAGGACAATGCTCATCTTTGCGGGAGTCCGATCGGGCAGTTTCGCAAGCTTCATATTTCACCTGCCCTTCGCGACCGTCTGAACGTCCTCGTACGGCTTCAACACGAGGTCCTTCGAAACGATCACCCGCAGCGGCCATCCCGGTCGGACCGTGATCGTCGGCTGTACGTCGAGCTGGCGCTCCACCAGGCGCTGGCCCGCACGGTTGGTCGTCTGCTGCGTGCTTTCCCGCAACGCCCTCACGAGATCGCTCTCGTCATTTCCGATTGACAGCTGGGTCCCTACTCCGATCAGCGTCGCCAAGGCCACGCCCTTGAGCAGCTGCCAGGTATGGAAGTCCACCTCGTCCTCGAGCCCGGCGTATCCCGCTACATCCGTGGCCGGAAGGTTCTCGATCACGATCGAATTTCCGTTCGGCAAGATCAGTCGCGCCCAGACGACCAGTGCCCGCTTCTGGCCAAAGGCGACGACGCTATCGTACTTGCCGACGAGCCGTGTCCCCTGCGGGATCAGGAGATGCTCGCCCGTTACCGTGTCATAGACGTTCTCCGTCACTTGACCGATCGTGGCGCCCGGTAGGTCCGAATTCAGCCCCGTCACCAGGCTCGCTGGAATAATCGACCCCGCCATCACGGCATGGCTGGAGGGCGCGGCGACCACCGCGTGCGGATTGGTGGTCTCGGTATCGGCCTTCGCTCCCACAAAAGCGAGCTTTCGTGCATGCGACGAGGGTACGATCTCGTCTGATCGATCGACCGTCGTCCGCGCGGCTTTCGCAAGCTCCGCTGCGGACGGCCCGGAATCGGCCGCCGGCGGCCTAAACGAGGACGGCTGGCTGGCAGCCACCTCCGCGACCGCGGCCTGCTTTCGCTTGTCCTGCCTTTCCGACAGTCGGAAGAATAAGCCCGATTCCCTCGCCTGCTGCGCGATGCGCACCTGCCGGATGCGCTCCGCCCTTTCTGCGTCCTCTTCCGGGTTGCTGCGGAAGCCTGGATCCGACGATGGCGCGATGCCGGCTTTCTTTTCGTTCTCGGCGAAGGCTCGTCCAATATCGCCCGGGGATGGCGGTCCAAGTCGTGGCGTTGACGGCGGAAGTTCCTCATAGGACCTCGGCAGCTTGTTCAGGCCCTCCGCCGTTTGCTTCCGGTCGGTGTTGTAGAGCTCTGCGCGGTCGGCGTGCTTCAAAGGCCGCAGCGGCCGGAGCGCAACTACCGTCGCTCCGGCGATGAACAGTGCAGTGACAGCGCAGCCAATCATGAGCGCGCGCCTGTTCAACCGCCGGATGGACCGCGGCCGTGCCCGCAGCTCCAGAGGCTCCGGCGGCTCCCGATCCACCCCACTCGTCATGAGGCGCTCCCACTGCTGACGGCCTGCGAAACCGGCCGCGCATCGATGCGAATGATCCGGACGATGCGCTGGGGATCCTCGCCGAGACGGAGCTCGGCGGCGCCAAACATGCGGTCGACGATGTAGTAGGAGCCCCTGACCCGATAGTTGACCAGATTTGGACGGCCATCGGCGCCCGCGACGAACAGGGGCGGCGCCTCGCCCTGCGACAGGCCGGATGGCATCTGGATATAGACCTTGCGGCCGTCATCGAACGCACGCACCGGTCGCCACGGTGGGTCATCGCCTTCGATACGGTAGCGGAAGTTCAGGCTATCGAGCCGCACGCCGCGATCGGCGACCCGCTCCTCGTTTGCCTGGGCGATTGCATTCTGCTTGTGAAGTGCAACCAGCGTATCCGTTGGGTACGTCCAGGAGATCGATGCCATGTAGGTCTGCTTGGTTGAGACCAGCTCGAGGTGGTAGGCGCGCCGGTCGGTCAGGACCACCAGATTGGTCTGGATGTCCGGCAGCGTCGGTTTGACGAGGATATGGACACGCCGGTTGCTACCCTGACCGCTCGAGGTATCGCCGACCACCCAGCGAACCGTGTCGCCTGTCGAGACATCGATCAATTCCTCGCCGGCCTGAAGCGCGATGGTCGAGACCTTCTCGGGGCTCGCATAGAGCCGATAGAGGGCTCCTTCGGTCCATGGATAGACCTGGATCGCATTGATGTAGCCCGCCCGGGTCGGCTCCATCCGCGCAGCCTTATTCGCCTTGGCGATCGCCTGCTCCGGTGGCAGCTTTTCTTCCTTGCCGCCCTTCTTTGGATAGGGCTTGAGTTGGCCAGGTAGAGGCAGGACCCTGGGCCTTTCAACAATCTCGACGGGCTTCGGCGGATCCGCCTCAGGGAGAGCCTGCTCGAATGTCATCTCGTCATAGGGCGCTTCGAGGTTGAGCTTTGTGGCGCATCCTCCGAGCACGAGCGACAGGGTCAGGATGCTGGCCGATGCACGCTTTGTTGAAGCAGCAGAATTCATTTCGCATCTCCGATGAGGTCGCGCGACCAGTTGAGGGAATGGACGTAGAGGCCAAGCGGGTTCTTTCGCAGCGTCTCGGCGTCCGCCGGCGGCTTTAGAACCGTGGTTACGAGACCCGTGAACCGCTCGGTCTTGGCAATCGAGCCATTCTCGAAACTGTTCTCCTTCCAGCGGATTTCGAAGCTGTCGCTGGACGCACGCACCACCGAGGTCACCTCTGCGGTGACCGTCCTGGAGCCGATTTTCGTGAACGGATCGGTTTCGCGCGCGTAGTCGTTCAGAACTTGCGCGCCCCGATCGGTGACGAAGTCGTAGGCCCGTAGCCAGTTGCTGCGGACGATCACGGGATCGATCGACAACGAACGCACGTTTTCGATGAACCGCGCCAGGAAGTGCGCGATCTGCGCATCCGACGGTTGATACGCCTCCAGCGCAGGTCCAACCGCGCGGACCTCACCCAACCGGTCGACCTCGACCACATAGGGGACGATCCCTGAGCGGCCAATCACGGCAAGCAGGATCAAGCCGAGAACACCGCACACTGCAGTGACACCCAGCGCAGCGAGCCGCCAATTACTCGCCTGAACCCGCGCGGACCCCAGCCGCTCGTCCCAGACCTGTCCCGCTTTCTGGTAAGGCGTCACGGGCTCTGGCGTTTCTCCGTACCGAACCGAAACGCGTTGAAATGGATGACCGGCCATATCTCAGTCCTCCCCAAGCTTGGGACCCGAGGAATGACCGCCCCTGTCCCCTTCCTTCAGGGTATGGGCGGCAATCTGCGCGGCTTCCCTGGCGTGTCGGGCGGGCGTCGCAGTTGCGCGCGAAGGGCCGGCAGCCGCGGCTCCGCTCGCTGCTCCAGCGCCTCCGCCTGGCGGCTGCTCGGCCGCGGCCGAGCGGGCCGCACCGCCGCCAATCGACGATGCTCCACTCAGCGACGCCGCGGAACGGACCGCCGTCATCGACCCGCCGGCGGCCATGCGAAGGCCGCCCATGGCGACCGCTCCGCCTCCGATTGCGACAGCAGCAGCACCGGCCACCGTACCCGCCGCCGACCCGGCCCCCAGTTGAGGCGCACCGGACACGAGACCCGCAGCAATGCCCGGACCGAAGATTCCAAGTCCAAACAGAGCAAGCGCCGCGAGTAACAAGCTCATGGCCGACGCAATATCGACCGGTCGCGTCAAAGTGCTCGCGAGTTGACCGAAGATAGTCGAGCCGATGCCGACGACAATCGCCAGCACCATCACCTTGACGCCGGAGGCAACGACATTGCCGAGCGTCTTTTCGGCAAGAAAGGCCGTCTTACCCCAGAGCGCGAACGGCACCAGGATGAAGCTTGCGAGTGTCGTGAGCTTGAACTCGATCAGGGTCACGAACAGCTGGATCGACAGCACGAAGAACGCGAGCACGATCACGATCCAGCAGAACAAGAGGATCACGATCGTCGGCAGGTTCGTCAGCACATCGAAGCCCGAGAACTGGCTCGCCTCCTCGAGAAGCGGATGCGCCGCGGTGAACCCAGCGGCGGCAACAAAACCCGGCCGGGCCAGATCAGCCGGGCTCAATGTGCCGCCGGACGCTTTCAGGCCGATGCCAGAAAACGAGTTGAAGATGATGTCGGCAAGGCCCTTGAAGTTGCCGATGATGAAGGCGAATGCACCGACGTAGAGGATCTTCTTGGCAAGCGTCACCAGGATCTGGTCGTCGGCCCGCACGCTCCAGGCAAGCCCGGCAAGCGTGAGGTCGATGACGACGAGCGTCGAACTCAGGAACGAGACTTCGCCTGACAGAAGGCCAAAGCCAGAATCGATATAGCGCGAGAACGTCTCGGTGAAACGATCGATGACGGAGAGATCAGCCATGGCACCCTCTCCTATCTGCCGCCGGCGTAGGCGTGGCCATCGCCGATGAAGCGGATAAAACGCTCCTGGGCGGCCGCCGCGGACGCGCGCTCCTCAGCCGCCCTCAACGCGTCAGCGCGGGCTTGAGTTGCCAGCAGCGCCTGCGTCTGCAGTGCCTGCTTGACCTGCAAAGCCAGCAGCTCGTTGCCGGACTGCTGGGCCTGCAAGGAGCCGACCGCAGCTGACGAATTCGCCATCAAAGTGCGAAGCGTCTGGCCGTCCTGGTCCAGGTTGCTGACGATGGCCGACTGGATTGTGAGCGCCTGCTTGAGCCCCTCATAGCTGTTGTTCCAGCGTGCGGTTGCATCCTGGACCATCCTGTCAGCGGAGGTGGCGGCGCCATACTGCCGAGGATAGAGCTGCGCAAAATCCTGCTGGGTCTTTTGAACGTCGAACGAGATGCCTTTTGCCTGCGTAATGAGGCTGTTCATCTGACCGATGGTCGAAGTGAGCTGGCCGACGACACTGGTCGGGAGGCTTGCCAGATGCTTTGCTTGATTGAGAAGCGACTGAGCCTGATTTTCGAGGCTCCTGACCTGGTTATTGATTTGCTCGAGCGCGCGAGCGGCAGTTAGAAGATTCTGGCTGTAGTTCGAGGGGTCGAACACGATATCGAACGCCCCGACCCGCCGCGATCCATTCACAGCGACGACGACAGATAGTGCTACCGTGACGATAATTCTTGTAGTTGTACGCGCGCCCAGGCGGCCGACACTTTCGAGCATGGAATACTCCGCAGATTGAGATCGGGTCAGGCCTTGTGGGCCTGTTCAAAGGTGCTGATCAGGTTGGCCGCCCAGTGCAGATCGCGTTCAGCGAAATAGCGTTCGGCAAAATGGTAGGGTCCCGAACGGGCCAGGACCGCGTCAATGATGCGCTGATCGTCCGGCGAGGAGGCCCCGACCAGCGCAAGCGCCACCGGTCCAAGGCCAAGTTCGAACAGGCGGTTGCCGGCACGAGACTGCAGATAGTAGTCGCGCTTGGGAAAGGCTTCGGCGATCAGGCGCACTTGCGTGTCGTTGAGGCCGAAGCGCCGATAGGTCTCGGTCTGGGTCGGCTCAAGTGCCCGGGGATTGGGCAGGAATATGCGGCTCGGACAGGACTCGATGATCGCGGGCGCGATTTCGCTGTCCGCGATATCAGCAAGTGATTGAGTGGCGAATACCACCGACACGTTCTTCTTGCGTAACGTCTTCAGCCACTCACGAATTCGACTCGCGAACAGCGGGTCGTCAAGGAAGACCCAGGCCTCATCGAGCACCAGCAGGGTCGGACGTCCATCGAAGCGCGACTCCAGAGTATGAAAGAGATAGGTGAGCACGGGTGCGACCAGCCCCGGCAGCGCCATCAACTCTTCCATCTCGAAGGTCAGGACGTCGGCGCTCGAAAGGCGGTCGGCGTCCGCATCGAGGAAGCGGCCGTAAGGTCCCTCCAGCGTGTAGGGCTGGAGCGCCTGACGCAGGGCGTCTCGGGTGAGCAAGGCCACGAGCCCGGTCATCGTGCGCTGGGACACCGGCGCCGTACCCAGGCTCTTGAGTGCCGACCAGATGGTTTCCTTGACCTCCGGCGTCACGCCCACCCGCTCGTGGGCAAGGACGCCGCAAAGCCAGTCGAGCGCCCAAAGCCGCGCCCCCTCCTCCGCAACATCCTTCAGGGGCTGGAACGCGATGCCACCCTTGGCGCCGAGCTCGTACCACGCGCCCGACAGCGCAAGCGTTGTCGCGCGCGCGGAGCGGCCCTTGTCGAATGTGATCAGCTGGGCATTCGGGTAGCGCCGGAACTGCAGAGCCAGCATCGAGAGCAGTACAGACTTGCCGGCGCCGGTCGGCCCAACAACGATGGAATGCCCAACGTCGCCGGCGTGCAGCGAAAGCCGGAAGGGGGTTGCGCCCTTGGTCTTGGCGATCAGAAGCGGCGGTCCATCGAGATGCTCGCATCGGGCTGGTCCGGCCCACACCGCCGACAACGGGCACATATGCGCCAGATTGAGCGTGTGCACGATGGGTTGGCGGATATTCGCATAGGCTTGTCCTGGCAGACTGCCAAGCCACGCCTCGACCGCATTGACGCTTTCCCGGATCGTGGTGAAGCCCCGGCTGTTGATCACGCGCTCAATGAGCCGGATCTTGTCGTCGGCGGCGCGCGCGTCCTCGTCGCTGACAGTGACGGTCGTCGTGATGTAACCGAACGCGACGAGATCATCGCCGAGCTCCGTCAGCGCAGTGTCCGCGTCGGCAGCCTTGTTGCTGGCGTCCGTGTCCACGAGCGCTGTCTGCTCGTTGAACATGACCTCCTTCACGATTGCTCCCAGCGATTTGCGCTTGGCAAACCACTGGCGGCGATATCGCGATAGCGAGGAATGCGCCTGCGTGCGGTCGAGCGGCAGGAATCGGGTGGCCCAGCGATAGGCAACGCCAAGCCGGTTCAGCTCATCCAGCAGTCCGGGAAAGGTCACGTGCGGGAAGCCGAGCACGGTCAGCGCACGAAGATGGCTTCGGCCGATCGCCGGCGACAATCCACCAGTCAACGGCTCGTCGCTGAGGAAGCAATCGAGATAGGCCGGAATCTCGGGCACGGCGACCGGGTGCCGCTTGGTCGAGATGCAACTATGCAGGTAGGTCAGTATCTCCTCGTCATCGAGCGGCCAGATCTCGGGCAGGACCGAAGACAGAAGATCAATCGCCCGGTCCGTTTCCTGGACAAAGCGCTCGAGATGATCACGATAGCTGTGCTCCCGCGACGGCAGGGGCTGGTCAGTCTCACGAGCCGACGTGGCGACCGGATCGTCCGGCCGGCCGCTTTTTCGATCAGCCTCGGAAGCATGCTGCGCATGGCGCTGACGGCGTGATCGTCCCGGGCCCCGCTCGTCTCGCGAACGCTCGAGGAATAGTCCCTCCAGCCGCGACACGCGCTCGGCCGGCGGCAGGTACATCAAAGTGAGATGCAACGCGCTCTCAAAATGCTGTCCGCGCGGACGCGACGGATCGTCCCAGGAGGCCTCGGACACGCTTTCGAAGGCGGCCCGCCGCTCCTCATCGACAAGCCACGACACCGCGTCCGGAAACCGTGAGCGCGGGTACTCCGACGCCGGAATCCGCGTAGCGTCGAAGAACAGGGCCCAACCCGAGCCAAAGCGCTTTAAGACGTTGTTCACCCGCGAGGTCACGCTCATGAGCTCGGCCTCGGTCGCGCTGTCGAGATCCGGGCCCCGGTAGCGGATGGTACGTTGAAAGCTGCCGTCCTTGTTCAGGATCACGCCAGGCGCGACGAGGCACGCCCAGGGCAACCAGTCGGCCAGACGATAGGCATGAGAACGGAATTCTCTCAAATTCAGCATGCGAGCCAGCCCTTGTGTTTGGTGTGACGGATTGCGACCTCGACAAAGGCGGGATCGCGCCTGGCAAGCCACACCGCGATGGCGTGCCCGACGATCCAGAGCACGACGCCTGCGAGCCAGAGCCGCAGCCCGAGCGCCAGCACGGCCGACAGGGTGCCGATCAGGATGGCCGCAGAGCGCGGCGCACCGCCGAGCAGAATGGGCTCGGTCAACGAGCGATGGAGCACGAGTTCAAAGCCGTCGGGACGCATCAGATCAGCGCTCCGCCGCCGAATGAGAAGAACGACAGGAAGAAAGAGCTCGCCGCGAAAGCGATGGAGAGGCCAAAGACGACCTGGACCATCTTGCGGAAGCCACCCGAGGTGTCGCCGAACGCAAGCGAAATCCCGGTTACCGTGATGATGATGACGGCTACGATCTTCGCGACCGGTCCCTGCACCGACTCCAGGATGCGCTCGAGCGGCGCTTCCCACGGCATGCCCGAGCCTGCGGCGTGCGCAGCCGGGCCCGTCAGGAGCATGCACGCGAGGCCTCCTCCCAGCTCGATGAGGAAACGCTTGTAAATTCGGCCAAAGCAGAAATGCGCCGTTGATCGGGGCAAACCAGACATGTCGTATTCTCCGTGTAGATCAGGGACGATGCGAACCGTTTGGAAGGCCTGGCGGGTTCTCCAGGAGGTAATCGCCGGAAGGATCGAGGCCCTTGAGCTCGGCGATCGCCTCGATCCGGCGCGCAGGACCCCGTCCCCTGATGAAGACGACGAGGTCGATCGCCTCGGCGATGAGCCGGCGCGGCACGGTGGCGACAGCCTCCTGGATCAATTGCTCAATCCTATAGAGCGCGGCGCGCGCCGAGTTGGCGTGAACCGTGGCGATCCCACCGGGATGGCCCGTATTCCAGGCCTTCAGCATGTCGAGGGCCTCGGCGCCCCTCACCTCGCCCACGATGATGCGATCGGGACGAAGGCGAAGCGTTGAGCGCACGAGATCGGCAAGGCTCGCGACGCCAGGCTTGGTGCGCAGCGTCACGACGTCCTTGGCCTCGCAGCGCAGCTCGCGGGTGTCCTCGATGATGACGATACGCTCATCGAGGCGTGCAATCTCGGCCAGGAGCGCATTGGCGAGCGTCGTCTTGCCCGATCCGGTGCCGCCCGCAACCAGGATGCTGCGGCCTTCGACAACGGCCGCCGCCAGCACCTTGGCCATCAGGGGCGAGGCAATCTGCGCCCTGACATAATCGGAGAGAAGAAACGTCGTCGTAGCGGGCTTGCGGATGGCAAAGCAGGGCGCGAGCGAGACCGGCGGCAGCACGCCTTCGAACCTCTCGCCGGTCTCGGGAAGTTCGGCCGATATGATCGGGAAGGATGCGCTGGCCTCGGCCCGCACATGGCTTGCGACCAGTCGGATGATCCGCTCCGATTCCTGCGGCGTCAGAATGACGCCGGTATCAGTACGTCCGGACCGGTGCCGCTCGAGCCAGAGCCTGCCGTCCGGGTTGACGATCACCTCGACAACCTCGGCCTCTTCCAGCGCCAGCGCGATCGCCGGCCCCATAGCGGTCCGCAGCATGCCGCGGCGGCGCTCGCGGGTTTCGGGCGAGAGAAGGTCAGACATTGCCGACCTCCTCTCGCCCAGCCGGAGACGGCTCCGGCTGCTGGCCCGCCGCGTGGTGCGAGCGGGATTCTGTTGTCGTGGTCTGCGCCTCGCCGGCGCCGAGCGGCGCGCCCTCCTCCAGATGCCGCATGAAGAGGTCCGGATTTGCTGTCGAGACCTGTTCCATGACGTCGGCAACCAGCCGGCCGCCCGAGGCGATACGCTTGCCGACCTGCGCGACGAACATCTCGAACCGCTCGCGCCCGAGCGCACGCGCGGCGTCCTGGTCTCCAGCGGGCAGCGGAGGCGTGATCGTCAGGTAGTAGCGAACGAACAGTGCGATGGTTTCCGCCATGATCGAGAGATCACGGTCTGCCCGATCGAGCTGCCGGCTCATCCGGTCGAGCCTGCGGATCAGGGCTGCGTCTCCGCTTGCATCCCGCTCCGGATTGAGAAAGCGGTCGAGGGCGGCGTCGACGATCGCCGACTTGTTGGTGCCCGGCCGCCTGGCCGCGAGTTCGAGCCGTTGCGCCACGCTGTCGGAGACATAGGCGGATAGCTTTGGTTTCATTGGGAGTGCCCCTCAGAATGCAGGAAGGAGATCGTCGTCATCGCGCGTGACGGCATGAGCGCTGCGGATGGCGTTGGAGGCATTCGCCGCGCGCTGCATCTGGTTGCGATCCGCCGCCACATCTGCGTCGTCGTCGAGCAGCCGCTCCTCGGCAAACCGCGTCGCCTCGGCTTGGGGCACCGTTTCCTCAAACAGCGGCAGTTGCTGTTTGAGCCCGCCCTCCTCCGCGCCCGCGTGCATGAGATCGCGGTATGGAAGCGTTGCCAACCGGAGATCGACCGCCCGGATCTGGCGCCCCCAATCGCTCGGACGTGCAGCCGGGCGATCGCGGTATTCGCCGTCGCCGAGGGGCGGTGACGGACGCAAGCGCGTCACAAAATTTGAGTCCTCGTAGTGCCTGAGCTTGCGAGCCCGAACCGGCGCAAGCCCCGAGACAAGCACGATGGCCTGATCTTGGGGCAGCTGCATCACCTCGCCTGGAGTGAGCAGCGGCCGGGCGGTTTCCTGGCGGCTGACCATGACATGGCCAAGCCAGGGCGCGAGCCGGTGACCGGCATAATTCCGCTGTGCCCGAAGTTCCGTTGCGGTGCCGAGCGCATCCGAAATGCGCTTCGCGGTTCGCTCGTCATTGGCCGCAAAGGCGATACGGACGTGGCAATTGTCCAGGATCGCGTTGTTCTCGCCATAGGCTTTGGCGATTTGATTGAGCGATTGGGCGATCAGATAGGCGCGGATGCCGTAGCCGGCCATGAAGGCGAGCGCGCTCTCAAAGAAATCAAGCCGGCCGAGCGCAGGAAATTCATCCAGCATCAGGAGCAGCTGGCGATGCATTGCATCGCCAGCCCTGACGTT
Source organism: Bradyrhizobium sp. BRP56 (assembly GCF_020194035.1). NCBI lineage: Bacteria > Pseudomonadati > Pseudomonadota > Alphaproteobacteria > Hyphomicrobiales > Nitrobacteraceae > Bradyrhizobium > Bradyrhizobium sp. BRP56. The sequence continues at coordinate 40,294 of NZ_JADYVV010000039.1, read as the reverse complement.
CAAGGACTCGGTCAATCGGCGGCCGATCTGGTTGAGGATCAGCCGGATCAACGGCTTGGTGCGGCTGATGTCTGACGGCGGGACGACCAGGTAGAGCGTGACCGGCCTGTCCGCACCAACGAGGTCCGCGATGCGCCAATCGCAGCTCTCGGTATTCCGGCTGACGACCGGATCGCGATAGAGGCCAAGGAAACTCACGGCGGTGGACAGCACGCCGGAACGTTCATTTTCAGACTTGTTTAGCAACTCCCGCGCGGTCGCGGCGACGACGGGATGGACCTTCGGCTCGGCTTCTGTTCCGAGATGGTTGGTAGCCAGCATGATCCGCAGCGTCTTCTCGAAGGACTGCGCCGGGTCAGCCAGGATCTCGGTGACCCGTGTCAGCGTCTTCTGTTGCTCTGCATAGAGGACGTGGAGGATGACGCCGACGAGCAGCGAGTGGCTGGTCTTCTCCCAGTGGCTTCGACGCTCCAATGCCCCTTCCGGGTCAACCAGGATGTCGGCAATGTTCTGAACATCGCGAACTTCGGCCGCGCCCTTGCGGACCTCGAGCAGCGGATTGTAGCGCGCGCTTGCTGGATCGGTCGGATTGAACAGCAGACAATGCGAGAAGGTCGAGCGCCAGCCGGACGTCAGCTCCCAGTTCTCGCCCTTGATGTCATGCACGACCGCCGATGAAGTCCAGGACAGCAGTGTCGGAAGCACCAGCCCCACGCCCTTGCCCGACCGCGTCGGTGCAAAACACATGACGTGCTCGGGTCCATCGTGACGCAGGTAGTAATTTTCAAATCGCCCGAGGAACACACCCCTGCCCGCGAGCAGGCCGGCAGCGCGGATCTCCTTCACATTGGCCCAGCGCGCGGAGCCGTAGGTCGTGACCAGCTGGTTTTGCCGCGCCCGCCACACCGAATTGACGATTGCAAACAGCGCGCCCGCAATGCCGCCAGCCGCAGCGATAGCCCCGCCCTCCTCAAATATCTCGGGCGCATAGGCCTCATAGGCGAACCACCATTCGAACAATCGCCAGGGCAGATAGACCGGATAGCCGCTAACGGCGAACCACGGCGCGCCAAGCCGCGCCTGAAATCCGAGCGCCGCCGCCGTCCATTGCGTCGCTCCCCATGTCGACGCGATGACGATGCCGAAGACAACCGTGATCTGACCGACGTAGATTTTTGCCGGAAACATTGTCCGCCCCACTCGACGCTCGCAACGAGCGCGGCGAGATGAAAAGCGGGATGACGGCTCGCATTCAACCTGAATAAAAATCGCCGTCGGCAACGAGATCCGGCTCGATCAAACCCATCGAAGCAAGATCATTGTCGCGGCAGTCTCGGCGTGGGTGAGGAAGCTCCTCAATTGAAGGTGAATGGCATGATCAAACTGGATCACTGGTTCGGGCTTGCCCAGGATTGGTGATCGCGCATGCGCACACCCAGCGAATGAAGGAATCGAACGAAGGCCGCTTGTGCCTTCAACGTCGATGGTCGCATCGACCGTCAGCCTGAAAAAGGGCGCACGGGGACGAAAGCACTATCCGCGCGACGGGCTGCGCGATGGCAGCGATCTCTTACATCGGATCAATTATACTACTATAATACCTCTGCTGTGGTTTGTCAAAGTTGACAAAGTTGCATTCGATACCGATATTGAAGGCGGAGTTCAGCTCATGTCCAAGGCACAGTCAAAGCCCTCCGGTACCGAGGATCTGTCCGTCCACGAGGACGGTGTGATGATGGTACTTAAGCAGAAACCCGCGGCCCTGAAGAGCCTCGCGCTCCCTGCCGACGCGCAGGTCGCCATCGTTTCCAAAAGCGTGACCGCACTGCAGAAGGTGCGTGAGCAGAACAAGCAACTAACGGGGCAAGCCTTCCGGTTCTTCTCCGAGGCGGCAAAGAAAACCGCTGTCGTCAACAAGGACGCATTCGCGCCCAATGCCCGCGCGCTCGCCGTTCTCGAGGGCGTCCGCATTGCGCAGGAGGATCTTCGGCGATCCGGCGGTGCGTATGATCTGGACCAGGTCAGAACGCTCCTGCGGGGCATCTCGCGGCAGGCCGTCGACAAGCGCGTGCAGGAAGGCAGCCTCCTTGCGGTACCGGGTCCCAGCAACCATCGAAGCTTTCCGACGCTTCAGTTCAACGTCGACGGCACCGTCGTCGAAGGTCTCAAGTCCGTCCAGGAGGCGCTGCCGACCAACAACCCCTGGACGGTTCTGAACTTCCTCGCCCAGCCTGACGACCGGTTGGGTGGCCGCAAGCCGATCGACCTCCTGAGGGAAGGCAAGGTTGAACTTGTGGTCGAGGCCGCGCGGCGCATGGCTCAGCAAGGCGCGTGAGCGCTCCGCTGCCGCCGGACGATCTCGATCGTCGCCGTCCCCGCCAGGTCCGGCTGCGGGCGGGTACGGTCGTTCACCGGTTCTACACCGCCGGGTACGATCCGATCTTCTTCGATGCATCGCGTCTCGGCCGGCTGAACGCGCCCGACGGGAGCTATGGCGTTCTCTATGCCGCCCGGGAGCCTTTTGGCGCCTTCGCGGAGACGTTCCTGCGCGTGCCGGGACGGACCCTGCTCGATCCCCGCCTGCTCCGTCGCAAGGCCTATGCTCGCCTCGAGATCACATCAGATCTTTCGCTGGCCAGACTGGCCGGCCCCTCGCTCGCCATTTTCGGCGCGACCGCCGAGGTGGTGCATGGCGGACTGCCTTACGACGTACCGCAGGCCTGGTCGAAGGCGCTTTTCAATCATCCGCTCAATCCCGACGGCATCGCCTATTACGCCCGCCACGACGACGAAGGTCTTTGTTATGCGCTGTTCGATCGCGCACGCAGCTCAGTCAGAGAAATCGATCGACAGACTGACCTCGATCAGGACTGGTTCTGGCGCCTTGCGCAGCGGTACAGGGTCGGGCTTGCACCCGGCTAGCCCCGTCGAAGTCGGAGAGGCTCTGGACTAGCGTCCGATGCCGCGCTTCATTCCGATCGACCAGGAAATGCCCGCTCCGCCGACGCTGCCGCTGACGAGTTGGCCACGCGCGCGCTCCAGAACCGGCCGCCAAGGCACCAGGACGAATTCGCGCGACTGCTCGATCAGCGCGTACCGCCCGCTGCTGAGCGTCAGCATCCGCTTGTAGATGCCACTGAGGCTGTCGCCGGCCCTGACGTTGCGATATTCGAGCCCGGTGCGAGCGGAAATGTCCGCCGCCGTTTTCGCCAGCTCGCGCTCTTCAAGGATATGCAGCATGTTCCGCGCATAGCGCGCCCGCCCTCCTTCTTCTCGCGCCAGCCCCTGTTCGATCAGCCACTGCCGTCTCGCCCGCAATGCCGTCTCGACCTCCGCGCCGAAACCGGTTGGCGCGAGCCCATCGGATTCCCTTGCGAGGAGCTTCCGGTCGAGCCAGGTCGCACCGACTGCCTGCGGCAGCTCTTCGAGCCTTTGCCAAGACAACACCGCAACGCGCAACGGATTGCGCGAGCGCTCGAGTTCCTCGTACCGAAAAGCCCGATCGAGATAGTCCTGGCCGACCTTCCAGCCGCCATCGGCAAGGCGGCTGACCGTCCCTTGCCGACGCATCGCCTCCAGTCGCCGGACATGGGTTCCGATATATTCGGCCGATGCTTGCGGATCCAGCTCCCGGTGCAGGCGCTCGCTGTAAGAGCCGTCATTGGCCGCGGCCACTTCGGCGATCGTTCGATCCACCGGGCGCAGCTCCGCCGAACGCGGCCTAAGCTCCAGAATCGTGTTCCGCGCGGGCAGCTCTTCGTTGGCGCCGAGAGCACCGACCTCGGCATAGTGCGTCAGCCCGTCGACCCCATCGATCACCACATAGCGGCGCTCCATCAGTTCATCCGCAAACCCTTCGCCAACGACCCGCCCGATCAGGCGCCGGCCCGCGCTCCGCGGATCGAAGATCGCATAGCTGGCTGCCGCCCGCGAGATGCCCGCCGCACGCAGTTCGCGATGCATGGTCTTGATGATGTCGCCGCGCTCGCCCATCCGCCGGAGCTTCAATTCGAGCTCCCCGTCAAGGCGCCAGCGGCCGGGATTGTCTTCCTCCGCCAATCCCATCCGCTCGAGCGTCCGCAGCCGGCCCATGCGCATCGTGTGCCAAACCGGATCCCGCGCGGCCTGTGCAAGCTCAAGGACACCATCACGGGCGTCGCGCAGGATAGCCCGGTCAATCCGCGTGAACCGCTCGGCCGTGACCTCCTGCTGAAGCTTGCGCGCGGTCTCGATCTCGGTCTCAGGGCCGAGCTCGCGGGTGACGAGGTCGGAGGCCCGCGCCCGAAGGCCGTGGGCGATATAGTCCCGTGCAATCACGAGGTCATGCCCCGCGTCATCTTTGCCGCGGAGCACGACATGGCTATGCGGATGGCCCGTGTTGAAATGATCCGCCGCGACCCAGTCGAGCCTGGTGCCGAGGTCACTCTCCATCTGCCGCATCAGGTCACGGATAAAGGGTTTCAGGTCAGAGAGCTCCGCGCTGTCCTCCGGTGCAACGATGAAGCGAAACTGGTGGTGGTCTCCGGCGCTTCGTTCAGTGAACGCCTTGCCGTCGGCGCGATCGTTGGCTGCATCATAGAGTTCGCCAGGTTCACCTGTGCGCGTCACGCCGTCGCGTTGCACATAGCGCAGATGCGCCCGGACGGCGCCTGCGTCGCCGGCCTTGATGCGCACGATCCGCGCCTTGACCACGACCCGGCGCAGCCTCTTGTTCCGGCCCCGACCGGCAAGCACCGCACCTTGCGCGTATCCGCGGCCGATTCGACCGCCCGAGAAGTTCGACGCGTGACGAGCCGTGCGGCCGGCGCGTTCTGCGGCCTGCCGAACACGTCGAAGATATCCGGACGGCTTTCTGGCCTTGCGGTTGCCGATGCGGCCGAGCTTCGGTTCGAGTTCGTCGTCATCGATGCCATGCATCACACGGGCTCCCCCTTTAGAAGACCGCGGATATGTGAAGCCAAAGATCCGTCGCCAAGTCGCAGACGCGAACGACGAGCACTGGCATCGCCTTGAAGCCCGATTGGCGACATCCCGTTGCGCCGTATCGCCAACTCCTTGATGTGCAGACAAGGACTTGTAGCTCGTCGAACGCCGGTGCTTTAATCTTGCCTTACGCCACACTCTGCTCCGCCCTCAGCCCTGCTGTCTCTCACTTTGCTCAAATCGCCACAGGTCCGAAGGTGCAAGTCCCACGAGGGATTGGATTTCAGCAATCGGCCGAACAGCAATTCGGGCTCAGAGAGCAATCGCGCGCAGGGCGCGGTCGGTGTTCGAACTGGCGAGACAGCGCGCGCAATCGGAGCCTTAAGCGACATGGAATTCCGGGAAATCAGCGCGAAACGCCGCGCACGAAATCCGTCCGACTGATCGTATTTGGCCGGCGGCGAAGCCCCTCTTCAGAACGTGAAAATACTGCTCTGCTCTTTGCAAAGCGACGCGAGAAACGCAAAAAAGGCCCCGCCTCCGAGGAGGCGGGGCCGATGATCCGTCAGGGTCAGTCGCCGTTGCGGCGCGACCAGATCAGGCTGAAACCCTCCTCGCCTTCGACCTTCACCAGCGAGGCGTAGATCGGTGCCGGGAAGCTCGGATCGTCGAGCTTGACCGAGAGATATTCACGCTCGCTGTCGCGGGCGGTCTTCTTCCAGGCGGCGCCGAACTCGGTGCTGCCGGCAAAGATGCGGTAATCGGGAGCCTTCTCGTTGTCCTTCTCGGATGCGACGAGCTTGGCCTTGATGTTGAGCGTCAGCGTCTTGATCGCGCCGGCGTAGCCGTTGTCCGAAGCGGTGAAAGTGCCGATGGTCGCCATGATTATCTCCGTCTGTTTTGCTCGGGCCGCGCCCATCGCAGCCTCGATGGCGATCCCTGGCCCGGGGAGCGATCGGCCCGCAGCCGCTAAGGCCCAGAGCGCCAGCGGAGGACGGCGATAGGCCTGCTTTTTTGTCCTTCGCGAGGAATGCCGCCGCTTCGCGGCAGGGGAAAAAAGCAGGCGCAGCCGTTGCGGGAAGGCGATCGAGGCCCTTGCCGTCCCCCGGGCTTGATCAGCCCAATCGAGACTGCGCTGGACGCGAGCCCATGACCGAACTGACGGAGATGACCGTGGCGACCGCCGCCTGCGCAGCACCAGAAAACGGTTGGACCGGTCGACGATCGGCCGATGTCAGCGCATCAGTGAGGACGCAGCCGGACCAACGCAAAGGAAACCAGCTGGATTTTCGCGGGAATGAACCGGCAGCACCGCCAGAATATCCGTCAGAAGCTCGCTCTCGAAGCGCGGCGTCATGACAGGATCAACCCGTCCGGCCTGGCCGCCTCGCCATGTAAAAGGAGGCGCGACACAGCCACTCTGGCCGCAGCAATTGGCGTGGATCGGACGGATCGTGCCCCTGAAGGGCTTGCGTTGGGAGTAGCCACTTTAATCTATGAAATCGGCCGCGCTCCACCAGGCGCGCGGCCGGTTCTTGGAGCCTACCCATGCCGCTCACGTGTCCCCTGCGATTTTGCTCCGCAGCCTGCGAACATGGTCCGCTGTCCTGCGCCTCGCCTTGGAGCGCGATCGGCGCCATCTGGCTGAATCACGAGGCGCCGCTCGTAGTGATCGGCCAGCTGCAACAGACGCTTCCTGATGACAGGATCAGCCTGTTCGGCGAGCGCCCGCACAGTCCGCGCTCTCTCTTTGCAAAAGTCGTCGTCCATGGCGTCCCGCTGAAATCACAGCAGGATAGTGCCAGTTAGGCAGGACCAAATGTGACGTAGATCATATTGCCATGGGTTTTCCACGCAATTCAGGTGCACTTGGGAAGTCGTCGTCACACCACGAACGCGACGCCAACCCAGTCGCCTTCACGCCAAACGACATTGCACGAGTAGGTCCTGCTGGGCGGAACAATAAGCGTGAATTGGTCGGGAAGCGAGGATGGCGGATCCTCTGCCCTGAGCGCTGCGCCACTCTCTGTGATATCGCGTACGACACAGCATAATGACAGGTCACCAAACCTGATCAACGCATTGTCCAGCGACGGATTACGCACGGACTTTCGCCTGTCCGGAAGAGCATTCATGTCCATGTCCATCAATAACTAATGCAAAAGAGATCGATGCTTTGTGAGTAATGCTTCACGCTGTACGCCGACTGGATCGACCTTTCCCGCGACGGCGTCGCGGCCCGTTGCGCCGGTGCCTGCGCGGAGGATCAGATAGTTTCAGCGCATTCCTTACGGCGGGCTCGCTCGTCGGCGGATCGTCGACCGGGCGAAGCGGCGACCTTCGAACAGCGACCGCCGTTTGAAGCGCGGCGAGGAATTGCCGTCCCTCTTCCGTGATCTCCCAACCCTCCGCATCGCGAACCACAAACTTGGCCGAGAAGATATTCAGGTCAGGCGCATGTTCGGCCAATCGCTTCATGCGATCAGTCCAGTCTTTGCCGCTGTTCATCAGTATTTCGACCGCGTGCCGAACTTCGGCAACGGAGGCCCGCCCGGCGGGCTGGCCGGCCAGCACTTTCAGGACGGTCAGCTGGAAGGACAACTTCCACGTCTCCGGTCAGGCTGGGTGCAAAGTCTCGACCAGAGACGTTAACCTCCGATCAAAGATTGCAATTACCAAATGACTAATGGGCGAAATGGATCAGGCATGGCCCGCGGATGTCGACCACTGCGCGAGACTGCTCTGAACAAGACTGGCTAATTCGAGTAGCGAAGTGCCGGATCTGACCTCGCCGCTCGATATCAAGCTCAGCCAGCGAGCTCGTTGGCTTCGATTTCGACAGACGATCAGAGATTGGATAACCGCATTTTGCCGTTCACCGGGGTGGTCCACCATGGCGAAGCGGTCAACACGGCGATCGGCGCGAGATCTCTTTCGAAGCGCGTGGCTGGACGCCCGCCGATCGTGCCAGGCCAAAGAAACGGAGGAAGGGCGCGCGCTCCGCTGGAACGCGCACCGTTACCCGCCGCTCAAACATCCGGCTTCCACGTCCAGAGCGGGCGAGCGACACCAAGAATATCGCAGCGCAGGACCGGCCCGAAATACCTGGAATCGAACGAGAGGGGATGCGGCTGCAGCAGGAAATACTCCCCGTCGACGAGCCGCATGCAGCCCTCCCAGGACGGCAGCGGCCGGCCTGCATGGTCCTTCGCCTGCACTTCGGCAATGACCTTGCCACCTATCGAAACCGCGTCCGTCGGGTCCTTTGTGCGGCAGACCTCGTCGCCGCGAACCGCAACCACCTGCTTGAGCAGCGGCACCGCCGGGAGCGCGATCTCGTGCGCCACGATCAGAAGCTCGATCGAAGGCGGCGGCCTCAGCACCGCAAGCTCCCCCCTCACCGGCAAGCGTTGCTCGAGCATGTAGAAGCCGAGCGGCGCGCTGCCGGAGGCGCTGTAGATCAGGAGCGGCGCGCGGTCAGCAAAGGCCATGCACAGCGTGACGATGCCGCCGCACATGACTACGAGGATCGCGGCCCTTCTGAAACGATGGCGTGGATCAATCCGCATCGGAAGTCGACCTCCGCTTGCTGGCCTGCGAGAATTCGACGAGGTCCTCGATGTGATAGCGGACGTAGCGGCCGTGCTTTCGGTAAGCCGGCCCGCGCCCTTGCACGCGCATTTTCTCCAGCGTGTTCTTGGTGAGCCTGAGCCAGGCGGCCGCCTCCGCCGTATTCAGGAACGGCTTGTCAGGCTGCTTGTCTTCCATTTTCGTCATGTTGTCCGGCACTCCTTCTCGCGAGAGCCCGCGCAACGCGCAGGATGCGAGAAGAAGCGTCGTCAGATCGCGCTCAAATTCGAGTGGCGAAGATCAGCGAGCGCGGTTTGCCACCCCGTGCGGGCAGGTCTCGTCCAGCGTGAGGCAGGCCGCCCGCTCAGCCGAGCAGATCGCGGTATCCGCCCTTCATCAGCTCGGTGCCCTTGGCGACCAGCCGCCGTGTCCGGTCTTTAAGAAACTGGCTCGGCCCCTGCCAGTCGTCGGCAACCATCTTCGCGCCGAAGATCGTGGTCGCGATCTGCCGATAGGTCTTGCCGTTCAGGCTTTCGTCGAGCGCGAGCAGTGCCTGGCGCAGCCGCTCGTCGGCGCCAAAGGATGATGTTTCGGGCAGCGCCGTCTCTTTCATCGTGAAGCGTTGCAGACGCTTCAAGAGTTCGGTCTGGGCTGCAAGCTCCGATAGTCTTTCGAGCTCGAACACCGGCCGGAACCTGCGGGTCAGAACCGGGAGATCATGGAGCTCGACCGCGACGTGGACACCCCTGCCCTTCAACAGCACGAGCAGCCGGCCGTCAGCGTCGATGACCGCATGGCGCTCGACCTTGAAGTCGGCGAGCACGTTCGGCGGTCCCTCGTCGCCCTCGCGCGGCGGCAACGCCTTGAGCCGCGCCACGCGTTTCAGCGCGCGCGCATGCCAGAGCACCGGCGCATCGCGCGCGGCGAGCGCAGGGTCTGAGAAGGCCAGCAGGCCCCATTTTTCGGCCTGCGGGAACCGGCGCGGCAGCCGCAGCAATTGCGTGCCGTCGGTCAGCGTGAGGCACGGAAGATGACGCGGGACGGAGCGCCGCCAATCCGCGGCATAGTCGGCGTTACGCCGCAGGAACTCCCATGCCCAATCGGCGGCGTCGAAGCGGACCTGACCGGAAGCCGCTTCGCCGCCGTCGCGCCGAGCTCGCCAGTGATGCGACATATTCAAGAGAGCCCACCACGCCTTGAGGTTGCGCTTATGATCGTTCCGGCCGATTGGGGCAAGAGCACGGCTCCCGGGCCTTGGCATGCGGAACGCGAGGCACGCTCGACGGGCCTTCGGCTCGTCGGCAAGCCATATGGCGAGCAAGGGAGTACAACAACATCTGCAGAGCAAGAGCAGCACGCGGGCATCGCTGATCGGTCCGCAACGCCAGGCCACGCGTTAACCCAACGTGGTATCAATCTTGCTAGTTTCAGATTAGCTTGATGGTGCGCGCGCAGATTCACGGCGTTCGCATATTCGTCGAGCCAACCGAACCAAGAGGACGACATGGCCAAGAAAGCGAAGAAGGCGAAGAAGACGGCGAAGGCGACCAAGAAGGTCGCCAAGAAGACCAAGAAGATGAAGAAGTAAGCGCGCGGTTTCCGCGCGCCAAAGCCGCTGCGGTATCGCCGATCGTGGCGATGAGGCGACCGGATGCATCGCAAGATGCTCTTGCGAGGCTGCGGCGACGATCAGGCCGGCCCCATGTGCACACGGCTCGAGCAGCCACTGGATTGATGCACATGGGTCCGGTTTCTTTGCTCTGGCGGTCCTTTTGCAGCGACTGCCGTTCGCGGAGGTCCCGCCGATCAGCCCCTGACGCCTCGCCTTATCGCTGCCCGCCCGTCCCTTCGCCGGAGCAGTCATTTGACCGGCCCCCGGCGCCGACGCATTGACGATAGCGCCAGGGCTCGACAAATCGTCCGCTCCACATGCCGCTTTGCTTGCCGCGCGCCCAGGCTTCGGCCGCAGCGTAGTCACCCTTGCTGTAGCGCGGCCAGTCGACCGCAAGCCCGCCGCGCACCAGCCACTCGGCAAGGTCGACCTTGCCGGCGCTACAGACCGCGACCGAGCGCCCGTACCGGTCGCGGTCGACCTCGACGCAGGCCACCGCCTGCCTGCCGATGAAGGCACCCAGCGCGTTCGCGGCCACCTGCCCGCAGCGATAGCGGCCGCCGTGCCGGTCGCTGCAGAGCTGGTCGTGCTCCGGCGCGTCGATCCCGTAGAGACGCACGCGCGTGCCATGGATTTCGATGGTGTCGCCATCGATCACGCTTGCCTGCCCGGCGACGTCGCCGGCGCGCGCCTGGTCGGCCGGTGCCCCGGCGATCACAAGCAATGCGAATGCGCGGCCCGCAAGCCGCCGCCATCCCGAAATCCGGTCCAACCGCACCGCGACGAATTCCGGCGGCATGCCCTGCCCTGGCGTCATCGTCCCGGATAGCCTGTCCATATGTCCGGTCCGCGGCCTAAGGCGTCCCGACCGTCAGCGAGGAAACGACCCGCACCAGCATCACCAGCGTCGCGGTCAACGTCGCCCCTCCGACCACACACTGCGCAACGCACCGCTTCACCATGGCACCGCCGTCAACAAAGATGCTGAATGCATTTGGCATGGGCCGGCTCCGTCCAGTTGCTTCCGTGGATCGAGCCGGACTCATAGTCTGAGTCGCGGAGGCTGCGCCGCAAGCTTATTTCCTGCAGCGTTAGGGTTTGATTCACGACTCGGAGACTCCCTGCAAGCAGCCGCGGCGAGGCCGCTGCGGCCGAATCGGTACGGTCGGCCGCCATTTGTCCCGGATTCGATTCGGCCGTCGGCCGCTTGCGGTGTCGTGGCGGCGTCGTCGGTCTGGAGCGGCAGCGCCATGCGGAGCGGTTACCGAACCCGCTGTTTGCCCTGCCTCGTATCAATCCGGCCATCGCGGATGATCGTCCGCGGCACCCGCGATCGTGTCCGGCGTATCGATGGCTGCCGCCGGGCCGGCCACAGGCGGCGCGCCGAAGGCCAGCAGGAGGTCTGCGGCCTTTGAGGCCCTGCTCGCGGCGCGGAAGATCGCGCGGTTGTCCGCGCGCAGGACATCGACCCAGCTGCCGACATAGTCGGCGTGCCGGACCGTCGGCACAATGGAGAGCGTCGCGCAGACGAATGCGGCCGTCATCTCGGCGACCAGTTCCTCGCTGGCGTAGGGCCTCGATCCGAAACTGCCGCTCTGGTCGCGGCCGAGCCGGCTGCCATGTCCCGTCCAGTGTCCTAGTTCGTGGAACAGGGTGCGATAATAGTTGATCTGGTCGAAGAACGCCGGCTGCGGCGGCAGCTGGATGTAATCCCGGTCGCATTCATAATAGGCCTCGGCCCCGCCATGGCGGATGTCGGCGAGCGTTGCGCGGGCAAGCGCCTCGGCCACCGGCACGATTTCGCGTTCAGGCAAGGGCGCCGGCGCGATACCGCAATGGTCCGGCAGGCCATCGCATTGCGCGACGTTGAACACCGTATAGCGCCGCAGAAAAGGCACCGCCTGGAGCTCGCCCGCATGATTCGGCGTCGATGGCGGATCATCCTGCGATTGCGTCCGCCGATCCCGGGGAATGAACTTGTCGGCGTAGCAGATGGCGGTGCCATGCTCGCCTTTGCGGACCGTGCCGCCGAGCGTGATGGCCTGCCGAAAGGTGAGCCATTGCTGCGAGGGATAACCCGCGTCGAACAACCTGCCCCAGAGAATCAGGATGTTGATCCCGGAGTAGATCCGGCCGGTCGCGGCGTTGCGCGGCAGTCCGACACCGGACTGCTGCTTGCCGCTGCCCCAGGGCTGGACCCACGGCACGATGCCCTGCTCGAGTTCGGAGACGATCCGGGCGGTGACTTCCTCATAAAGCGTCGCACGCGGCTTCGCCGCGCTCTGGCTGTGTTTGCGTGACATGTTGCTGTCCCTTGCTGTCTTCCCGCACAGGTCCCCGGTGGCGGGGTGGGCGGCGAAGAGCGAGCGGGCAGCCCCGAACGCTCGGGGCAGGACGCACCGGAACGGCCGGAGCGCAGGCGGAGGACCGCGCCACGATCAGGGAGCGAGCCGGGAGACGCGTGACGGCGCGGTTGCGGCTTGCCGGTTCGGGGCTATACGGGAGCGCCGCCCACCCCGCCGACGGGCCTCAAAAAGGAGCGCCGGCCATCAAGGCCGGCTCACGAACAAACCGGCGGCGTGTGGACAACGCCGGTCATCGGACAGCCGGCATGACACCCTGGATCAATAAAGCGCAATGAAGGCGGGGCGTCGTCGATCCGCGATACGTCAAGGTCGATAGACGAGCGGAGAGCGGCGCGCGCGGCAGCAGCGGACGATGTGCGCCCAACACCCGATCGCTCCTCTACGCCGGTCAACGACCGCCGGAGCTTGGCGCTCGATCATGACAGCAGCTGTTGAACCCTGCGTATCGTGGCGAGATCATCGATGCACGACGCCCATTCCAGCATCGTCTGCCGCAGCGTCGTGGTCTCGATCCCGTGCAGGGCGAGCCGATTGATCACGAGCTGTCGATCCTCCTGCCTCCGCGCGACGGCAAGATCTGCCATGAGACGCACATCGTACCCCTGCCCGGCTCCCGCGAGAGCGGCGATCAGGACGTCCTCTTCGAGCCAGGCTCCGCCAAGAAACACAAGCTCGATTGCCGACGCTTCGGCCTCCGCCGCCCACCAGTCATGGCGCCACAACATGACCGGCTCGACCGCAAGGAAGGTCATCGCATCGGCAATCCGGTCCGTCAGCAACGGAGAAGGCCGATCGCCAGCGACGTGGGTCACGACGCCGAAGATCTCGCGGATTGCCGGAATCAGCCCGAGGCTCTCCCGCCAGCTCCTTGCCACGGGATCCGGCACCGCCCCAAGCTCGACACGGGCCGGATTGATCAGGATGACGCGGCTGCGACGCGGGTCTGCGAGCATCGCTATGGTCCATGAGATCCATCGCGGAACGAGAGCGTGATCGTCCCCAGATCACGCGGCAAGGCCGGCTCGGAGAGAACGGGCCCCTCGATACCGGCACGTTCATACATGGCCAGCCGCGTTTCGGTCGCCCTGTGGAGGAAGCCGGCCAAGGCTATCGTCTCACCGATCCGTTGCGGCGGCGAGATGCGATCGAGCGGCCATCCGGCGCGTCGCAGAATGCGTTCCATGCGGACATCGGTCACGGTCACGATGGCGTCGGCGCCGGCGGCATCCAGATATTCGATCATGGCCGCGAACAGTACGAATGTGACGCGGCCAACGCCATTCGTTGCACGCGCACTGCCGCTCCGCGTGTCGACGCAGAAGCGCGAGCTCTCAAGGATCCTCTCGCTCCGCGGTGCCTGTCGGTCACCCAGCAACGCTGGGAACGTTTCTGCGAGCATCGTTGGCCCCGTCGTCGGCAACAGCCTCACGCACCCGACCACCTGCCCCTGGTCGAGAGCGATCAGGTAGTCGGGGCCGAGGGTGTCGAACAGGTCGAGTTCAAGCTTGCCCGAAGCCGACACATCCCAATTGAGCCGATCCCTGAAGACGCGATATCGGAGGCGGTACATCTCCCGAAGCAACTCGATGTGTCGGGCGACGTGATGAGCTGAGATGGCGACGACGTGCATGGGGCTTCTCCCGAGCGAACGCCCGTCACGAAATCAAATTGATACGGAGGGAGCGACTGGTGATTCTTACAGGTGCATTCAACCTCTAGGTGAGTTGGTCCAACGTCATCAAGCGTCAGCCAACACGCCTTGATCTGGAAGCATTCCAGACTGATCGCTCGACGTTCCGACGACTGTTCGCTGGTCGCCCTGCCGCGCTCAACGCCGACAATGCACTTTGTCGAGTCTTGCATACGAATTGTCGGTATCGATGAATTCATGCCGCGCGCAGAGCGCTAGGCTCAGGTCGATGAGCAGGCTCCCGCAGCCGAAACCTCAGCCGAGGATTGTCCGTACGCGGCTGCCTGCCGCTTGAGGACGATCCTGCAATCAACACCAGACGACAATTGAGAACGGAGCCAGCAGATGACAAGAGCGAACAAGCGGGCAGACGCAGGCGATGCATTATGTGCAATGCCCGCGACCGATCTGGCGGCAGCCATTCGGTCGAAACAGGTCTCGCCGGTCGATGTAACCGACGCCGTGCTGGCGCGGATCAACCGTCTCAATCCCGGGCTCAACGCATTCGTGACCCTGATCGAGGACGACGCGCGGCGGCAAGCCCGCGAGGCAGAAGACGCGGTCATGCGCGGGCATGAGCTCGGCTCGCTGCACGGGATTCCCTACGCGCTCAAGGACGCCACGCTGACAAGGGGCATACGCACGACCTACGGATCGAAGCTGTTTGCAGAGCACGTTCCGGCTCAGGACTCGCTCGTTGCCGAGCGGCTGCGCGCAGCAGGCGGCGTGCTCATCGGCAAGACAAATCTGCCCGAGTTCGGCGCCAAATGTACGACCGACAACAAGATCTTCGGTGCCACACGCAATCCCTGGGCCCTTGCGCTTACGCCCGGCGGCTCAAGCGGAGGAGCCGCCGCGGCCGTGGCGGCTGGCCTCGTTCCGCTGGCCGAGGGAAGCGACCATGCCGGATCGATCCGCTGCCCGGCTGCACTTTGCGGCGTGGTTGGCCTGAAGCCCTCCAACGGACGCATCCCGATCTACCCGGACAATCTGCTCTGGCACGCCGTGATGTGGTGCCACGGCCCGATCACGCGGACGGTCGCCGACGCGGCGCTCATGCTGGACGTCATGGCGGGACCCGACGATCGTGATCCCCGCGCGCTTTGCGATGGCGCAGGCGGGTTCAGCGCAAGCGTCGCCGGAAGGGGATCGATCAAGGGCCGGCGTATCGGCTATTTGAGCGACATCGGCTGTGTTCCCGTGGATCCGGCCGTTCGGGATGTCTGCGAAGGAGCACTCGCCGCATTCGTCGAGCTCGGCTGCAGGGTCGAGATCGATACGACCGACTTCAGCGACACGATCGAGGCTTACGGCTTGATCAATGCCAGTCGCCGTGCAGCCTATGTCGATGCATACCTTCCCGATCATGCAGACGACTTCGACCCGGAGGTGGTCTGGCGGGCCGAGCTTTCACGAAGCCGCACGGCGACCCACCTCACCAAGGCCGAACTGGTCCAGACATCGGCTTACCTGCGCGTGCAGGATCTGTTCCAGCGTTACGACCTGCTCGTAACGCCCACGACGCCGACGGCGGCATTCCCGATCGAGATCAGCTACCCGCGCGAGATTGCGGGGGTGAAGATCGACACGGTCTTCGAGCATCTCGGGCTGACATCGCTCTTCAATTTGACAGGTCATCCGGCGATCTCGGTCCCTGCCGGCTGGACCAAGGACGGATTGCCCGTGGGTCTTCAGATCGTCGGCCCCTGGCGCGACGACGCTGCCGTCCTCCGCGCAGCGGCCGCCTATGAAGAGGCGCAGCCGTGGCAGGATCGCTGGCCACCCCTTGCCGGCTTCGAGGCCTAGGATAGCCGCGCTGTCATTGATTGTTCCGCGGGCGGGCCATTTCCCGCCCGCCTGACCATTGACCGGGTGTGCGGAAGCTCCTCTCGCAATGCCCCGCGACCGGCATGTCGTCCCTAGCGCTTAAGGCAACAGACCGCGCCGTAACGCTTCCGCGATGCATTGTGCCGTCGTCGTCGCGCCGAGCTTGCGCCGCGCTTTTTCGAGATGATCGATCACGGTTCGCGGGGCGATATCGACGAGCACCGCGATATCCGTCGCGCTCTTGCCTTGCGCTGCCCACGCGAGGCACTGAAGTTGACGCTGGGTGAGCAGGCTCCTTGCGCGACGATCGGCATCCGGCGAGCGACGCTTTGCGGCGAGATGCGCATGGAAATACAGGCCGATCAGCTGGACGATGTCCCCGTCCGCTTCGAGCAGGGCATCTGTCGCCGGTGCCGGCGCGTCCGTTGCCAGCGTGAAGGCAACCGTTCGTCCAAACCCGGCTCTGACCGGAACGGTGATTCCCGATTTGACCCCGAAGGTCGCCGCTTCGTCGAAGAAGCGCCGCTGTGCCGTCGAGGTCGCTCTCAAAGACAATGCGCCATTCCAGCTGAACACCGAGCGGCTGCCGGCCGCGCGGCGCACCACCGGATCGAGCCTGGCATATCCGCGCTCGATGTACCGGCGCGTCCAGGATCTCGGATAGGACGAGATCACGGTAGTGACATCCCCTGCCTGGCAGAGATAGGCAAACCAGCGGAACCCAAGGCGCTCTGCCACGCGCCGCGCAACGCGTTCGAACCCGCGTCCATCTTCCGCGGCATGGATGCCATCCGCAAACTCCTCAAACGCGCGTTCGATCGTGGCCATCAACGGGGGCTTTCCTGGACGCGAGGGACCACCGTCCTTACCAGCGCGATTGCTGCATGTCGGCAAAATACTTCGCCGGCGGCTTGCCGAGAGCCTTCTTGAACATCGTGATGAAAGCGGTCACCGATTCATAGCCGAGCGTGCCCGAGACCTCCTGAACGGTCGCGCCGGCGGACAGCTCGCGCAGCGCAACGATCAGGTGCAGCTGCCGCCGCCAGCGCCCGAAGCTCAGCCCGGTCTCCCTGTGCATGAGCCGTGACAGCGAGCGCTCGTTCATCGCAACCCGGCTTGCCCAGGTCGGGAACGTGCTGCGGTCGGCGGGATCTTCGGACAGCATCTCGGCGATCTTGCGAATGCGCCTGTCCTGCGGCATCGGCAAATGCAGCCTTTCGATCGGCATGAGCACAAGCTGCTCCAGCAGCACGCCGACCAGGCGGCCGGCCGGGCTGTCGATCCTGAACTCCTGCGTCAGGTCGGCCAGATGCTGGATCAGTTCGCGGATCAGGGGGGAGATTGACAGCGTACAGCATTCGACCGGCAACGCGGCGGCGCCCGGCTTGACGAACAGGAAGCAGATCCTGGCGTTGGCAGTCGCGCGAATGCTGTGCATCATGCCACCGGGCACCCACACCGCGCAGGTCGGCGGGACCATCCAGATCGAATTCGCGACCTCGCAGGTTACGCCGCCTTTCAGTGCCAGGACGAGCTGTCCCTGGCTGTGCCGGTGCAGCGGTCCTTCGCCCTTGTGATCGGACACATCGACCCGCATTGCGATCGCGGGGCTTCTCAGCTTTTTCGCATCGAACTTCCGTAGCGAGAGCTCGAGTGACATGGTTACTTTGTCCACTTTTGGCGATCGATTGTCGCTACCGCTGAATTCACTGGAGTTGCGGCTGTGTAGTCAGGGCCTCCAAAACCACTGAGGCCCCGACACATGAGCATTCGTGAATCAGATCGCGCGCAACGCGGCAAGCCCGCGCTGCTTGTCCTCGGTCTGCTTTCGATCGGCACCAACTTGCGGGCGCCGATCGTCGGCGCCGCGCCGGTCCTGATCATGATCCAGGACACATTCGGCCTGACCGCGGCACAGGCAGGCATTCTGACGACGTTGCCGCTGCTTGCATTCGCCGCGATCTCGCCGATCTCTCCCCTGATCGCCCGCGCGTATGGCCTCGAACGTGCCTTGTTTGCGGCGCTGTTCCTTATCGCCTGCGGCCTCGTCGTCCGATCTCTTGGCCCGGTTTCGTGCCTGTATCTCGGCACCTGGGTCATCGGCTCCGGCATCGCCATCGGCAACGTGCTGCTGCCGAGCCTCGCCAAGCGCGATTTTGCCCACAAGGCCCCGGCAATGACGGGCGCCTGCGCAGTCGCGACCGCCACGGCCGCTGCGGCGACATCGGCGACGGTCGTGCCGCTTGCCAGCCTTCCGGGATCAGGATGGCCGCTCGCCCTTGCCGCGTCGATCGTCTTCCCTCTCGTCGCGATCCTGCTCTGGCTGCCCCAGTTGGCGCAGCACACAACGCCGTCGAAGGACACGCGCCCGGGCTCACCCGGCGGGCCCATTTGGTCATCGGCGCTTGCTTGGCAGGTGACGATGTACATGGGTACCAACTCCTTGATGTACTACGTCCTCGTCAGCTGGCTTGCGTCGATGCTGACTGCGTTTGGCTTCTCCCCCGCACAGGCCGGCACGTTACAGGGCCTGATGCAGATCGCGGCGGTGCTCCCCGGCTTTCTGCTGGCGCCGCTCGTTGGTCGTATGAAGGACCAGTCCGGCCTGGCCGTCGCAACCGCCGCGCTCATGGCCCTCGGCGTCTTGGGCTTCCTGCTGGCGCCGGCCTGGTCAGCCGCATGGGCCATGAGCTTCGGCGCGGGATCCGGAGCCGGCCTCGTACTTGCGCTCATGTTCATGAGCCTTCGCGTCGACACCGCACGGCGCGCGGCGGCACTTTCCGGAATGTCGCAAAGCGTCGGATACTTTCTTGCGGCGTTCGGACCTCCGCTGGCCGGCAAGACGCACGACATCTCCGGCAGCTGGACCATACCACTTGCGGCGTGCCTCGTTCTAGCTGCAGCCATGGCCGGCTTTGGAGCACTTGCCGGGCGCGCGCTGCAGATCGGCGCGGCTGCCGCCAAACCGGCCGCGTGAATGCACTCCGGCGAGACCTCCGCAATGTACCGACCGTCGACAGCATGACGGGCGATGCGTTGGCCCGCGGCGAGCATGTCCAGCCAGGATTTTCGCCCAATCATCCCGGGCATGCTTCTTCCCATCGAGGCGAAACGAAAATGACCCAGAAGATCCTGAACATCTCGAGCGCATCGTCCGACTGGCGCGGGCTGGCGCTCTCGAACTTTGTGCTGTCTCCATTCGTCCTGGAGGGGGCCCTTTACGCTTCCGTCGAGGGCTTCATCCAGGGCATCAAATTCGCCGAAGACGACATCAATCGAAGGGCCGCGTTCGAGTCGAGCGGCTGGCCCGCGAAATATCTTGGCGAAACCGCGGACCGCAGCGGCGCCTATTGGCAGGGCAACCGCATTCCCTATGGCTCCGACGAGCATCACCGCCTGATCGAGCGCGCCATTCGTGCGCGCATCGTGCAGTGCGAGGGGTTGCGTGCGGCCCTTAAATCCACTGCAGGCATGACGCTGATCCACGAACCAGGCGCGGGCGCGGAATCTCCGACGACGTCGCTTCCGGCCTCCGTTTTCTGCCGGATCCTGACGCAGCTGCGCAGCGAACTTCTCGATGATGCCTCCTCCGCCATGATTGATCGATGATGCCGCGACAGGAAAATGAGGCGCGAGCATGCCCCACGCCTCATTTTTCGCTTCGCTTACACTGACTTGAATGCGTTGATCACCTGTCGCGCGCGAACCTGGGCGCGGGTGAAGGAGCGGCTCTTGAATGCGTCACACGCGAGTTCCGGGTCGGAGGACGTGCCGCGCTCGCCGGGTGCGGCCTGGAGTCCGGCTTCAAGCTCGGAATTGGCCCGGTCGAGCAGGCCCTCGAGGAAGGCGACATCCTCCGCAGATCGATGGGATGCCAAAAGATCCGAGGCGTGAGCGATGTCCTGCTCGGCCATGCGATGCGCCTCGTCGACCATGTCCTCGTGGCTCGCCGCCAGCCGAATGTCCCAAAGCGCTCCGGTCTCGTCATGATAGCAGAAGCCGTGCGCCGGGCCGTTGGTGGACACGTTGCGCGGCGCCAGCATGCCTACCGCACCGCCGTAGCGGCCGGAAGAAGCCTCGCCATAGGCGATGAAGGCGTTATGCCGGCCGCCGACCGATGCGTCCAATAGCTGCCCTTGCGGCATGCGGCTTCCCGCCCGATCCCAGCCCGTGATCGGGAACTGCGGCCCCTGGCGAAACAGGCTCAGCATGCGCTCCGGCGTGATGGCGCCGTTTCGCGCGACGAGCTCGCGATGCAGGTAGCGATTGCGTCCGAAGCTCGAGGCCGTGCACATCTGGCGCGTGATGACGCCTGGAGAGGCCTGGCCTCGGCCCTCAGGGCTGAGCGTGAACCAGCCGGCCTCGAGCTCATAGCTGTAGCCTCCGGCGGGCGGGCAAAACGCGTCGCCGAGCTCGGGACTGAGCAGGTTGTTGGTGGCGTAAAGGAAGTCGTAGCGCTCGCCGTTCCTGCCCTGCGTCTGCTCCCGGACGATCGGACGTCCGGGCGTGCGGTCCTCGAGGACATAGGCATAGCCGTCGTCCATGTAGAACCCGCTCGCCGTTCCAAGGATTCGCCCGGTGTCGCCGACGGGATAGCCGAGCTCCATCTCCCTGGCTTCACGGGCGCTGCCCGCATAGCGCAGGATGTGCATCGTCGTTGCACCCCGGGGCACACCATAGCCCCAGGTCTCCCTCGGCTCGGCGCAGCTCTCGTAGCCGCCATGATGAACGTAGGCGACGCCGGCGGTATTCATCCCCGGGTGGCCCGAGAGGCCGAACCGTCCCAGCCCGGGAATCGAGCCGTTCACCGAGAACGGCGTGTAGACAAATGGATGTCCGTCATCCGGATAGGCCACGATCGTGACCTGGAACGTGTAGTCGTGATCTGTCGATGAGGCGAAACAAGAGCGGCCTGACTGCGTTGCCGCGCCCCAGGCGGCCGCGCCCGAGCAGGTGCCGGCTTCGAAGATGTCTCCCGCCGGCACGAACCGGCGAGCGAGATAGCCCGCGAAGCGGTCCCCGCCTTCGGCGTCGAGAACCCCCATCGCCATCGGCTCGGTGGCCGGCGGAAGCAGGTCGGTCCACATCGAGAGCGCGTGCTCATAGCTCAATACGATTCCCAATCGCCGCGCCGCCTCCGACATGCCCTTGGCCATTTCGAGCAGCTCGGGAGTATGACGCCGCATCTGTTCCTCCCAGGACCGGATGACGCGCTCGGTCTCGCCTGCGATCGGACGGCGTCGCAGATGTTCGAACACGAATGGCCCGAAGATCTGCACGCACTGCTCGACATATTGCGCGCCCATCTGCCGGGAGCTGCCACGCAGGATGACAATGGGACAGATGGAGGGCACGACCGGCACGCCCTGATAGTGCAGGATCTCCCGGCCTTCGCTGGACAAGTGGCCCGCGCGCGCCGCCGCCTCGGCGATCGCGGCCGGTGTCGGCCGATGGCTGGCATCCGCCAGCCGCTCGGCTTCTCTTAGATGTCTGCGCGCAGCCGCAAGGTCGTCCGCCGACGAAGTTCTCGCGGCGTAATCAGCGCATTCGCCGGTCGCGCGGTTGTATAGCCACTTTCCGGCTGTCAGCTCGAGGACCGCCGCATCGATCAGCCGGATCCGATCGTGATAGCCCGCCTGCTCGATTCCTCGCTCCGGCAAGGCCATGTTGGCCTCGAGCAAGGCGAAGTGCGCCGCGGAAATCGCCGTCATGGTCGAGGGTATGCCTTTTACCCAATCTGTATCGCTCATTGAAAACCTCCCTGGTGATGTCATTGTCGTTCGGTCTGCCCGCCTTGAACGCGGCGCCGGTGGTCTCCTCAAGGCCGCAGGCGCGGCCGCAAGGTCGGTTTCGAGACTTCCGTCAGGACCTCGCGCGGACAGCAGAAGAACTGCGGCTCCAGATCGCCGCGAGATCGGCGCCGGTTGCGACATGTCCGAAATAGGTCTTGATGTTGAACACGCCGGCCTCATGCTCCGCGCGCGTCGGTGCGCCCGCGCAGTCGCAGGCCAGCACGATATGGTAACCCTTGATGTATCCGTGACGGGCGGTGGTCTCGACGCACACATTGGTGGTGAAGCCCGCCATCAGCAGCGTCTTGATGCCGCGGCTTTGCAGCAGCAGATGCAGCTCGGTATCCGCAAACGCGTCATACTGCCATTTGGTGATGACACGCTCGCCGCGTGCCGGAGCAATCATGCCGTCGTACCAGGCAATCCCGTCACCATCCTCGCGGATCAGCCAGATATCGTCGCCGCTGCCCCAGAGCGCCTTCTGGTTCGCGTGCATCTTGTCGTCGCTGAACACCTCGCGCACCCAAACAACCATCACGCCGGCCGCGCGGCACGCCTCGATCAGCGCGTTGAGCTTCGGGACGGCCTCCCTGATCTCCTTCATGTCGAAGCCGAAGCGCTGCGCCATCGCGCCCTTCTCCGAACAGAAATCGTGCTGCGGATCCACGATGATGAGTGCGGAGTGGGCTGGTTCCGCAACATCCTGGATCGTCGTCAAAAGTCTGGTCTGCATTGCAATCTCCCCTGGTGATACGATGTATACTGACGGTATCGATAGACTTTCACTGGCACTGGCATTCGAACTGCTTCCTCCTCGATTTGCCGTAACGCGAGCTGTCTTTCGGCGATCCCCGTCGTCAGAGAACCGACAATTCGCCGAGCGGGCGGACCGACGCGTATTTCTGACGCATGTCGAACAGGCTTGCCTGGTGCGGTTCGATCGCCCGATCGCCGACGCAATCCTCGACGACGACCGGCAGAAACCCGTGCGACATGGCATCGACGACGCTCGCCCGGACGCAACCGCTGGTCACGCATCCGGCCACGAGAAGCGTCCGTACCGAATGCTGGGTGAACCAGGCGGCGAGCGATGTTCCGAAGAACGCGGAAGGCACGGTCTTGCGGACGACGAGCTCGCCATCCTGTGGCGCCAGCTGCGGGACGATCGCGCTCCTGACGTCCGTCTCCGTCAGCGACAGCAGGCCGGGGACCTTCCGCGCGAACACATTCCGGTCCGCGCCATCGTTTGCGAATACGATCCGCGAATGCGCGATCGGCCATCGCCGCGCCCGCGCGCCGGCGAGCAATTGGGTGGTGCGCTCGATCGCCTGAGGGATATTCCCGCCGCCGAACACGGCGGGATCGGCGAATCCGCTGACGAAGTCCACGATCAGGAGCCCGAAGGGGCTCTGCAACGGCAGTTCGTGGCCGAAGCCCTGGCGCGCATAGGTCGCCTCGTCGTCATGCATGTGCCTTGCGCTCCCGCTCCGTGTCGAGCACCTGCCCCCGTCTCACAACCTCGCTGCCATCGAGCGCGACGGTGCAATTGCGCATCGGGATGTCGATGTGGCAGGCCGTGGTCCTGCTTCCGCCGGCCTCATTGTTCGGACCGAAGGAGAACAGGAAATTGCCTTCGAACGCCCGCGCGTCCATGCCGATGGTCGCCTCGCGGTCGTACATGCCAAGCGTCGACCAGCGCGCCCGCGGCTGCAGGCCCCAGCCGATATGCGACATCGCATAGGCCTCTGGATCGTTGTAGGATGCCATGTAGTCGCGCAGGATATCGGCATCGAGGCCGCCTGCGATCTCCCGGACATAGCCGTCGGCGATGGTGAAGGTGATGCGGTCCTGCACATAGGATTTCATCGGCAGCAGGATATCGCCGCGGTCGAGCACGATCGTTCCGGAGGATCCGCCCTCATTGGCCCAGGTCAGGACGAAACCGCTCGGCCAGTGGTCCCAGCGGCCGGGCTCGTCGACGAAGCCATACTCGCTGATCGCCGGATATTGTCCGAGCCGGAATCTGACGTCGGTCCCCGCTTCCGACGTCACGTGCATTTCCCTCGCGGCGCCGAGTTTTACCGCGGCAGCCTTTACACGCGACTGGTCGGCTTTGGATGGGACCATGCGGGCGAGGACCTCCGGCGGCTCGACGGCCAGGAGGATCTTGGTGCCCGATTTGAGGATCTCGTGCTGTTCCGGAGAGAACAGCAAGGTCATGAGATCGAGCACGAGATCGCTTTCCTTGAGCGCTGCGATGGCGGCGCGGTTGCCGGTCAGCGGCGTGGTGCCGAGATAGGCAAGAGAATCCCGGCTGAGTGATTTCTCGCCGTTCACCGGCGGAAGATCGAGGCGATTGACCACGGCGCCCATTGCGCGAGCCGCGAGGATCGCCGTCGAAAGCGTCTGCGGATGGGTCGACGTGCTGGTCAGCACGGTGACGGTCTGCCCTTGCTCGAGCTTGGAGAGCGTCAGGACTTCCTTCCAGGCCTCGATCAGTTCGTGGTCGCTAACCGGCATGTTGGTTTCTCCTTTGTGATTGACTTGAAGGTTGGATCTCCGCCCCCAGAAAGTCGCCGAATGCCTCATAGAAGCCGGCCTCGTCGTCCCAGGGGATCATGTGGCCGGCGGCCGGCACACGAGCGACCCGCATCGCGGGCACGAGCGCGGACATCTCCTCGATATCCGCTTGCCGGATGACGTCGCCCCGCCCGGCGGCGATCAACAGGACCGGTGCAGCAAGACGCGGCAGGTCCACGTGGATATCGTCCAGATGGAATCCTTCGAAGCTGCAGCGGACGGCGCGCTCGTCGCAGGTGTGCAGCCATTCAGCCCGCAGCCTGAGCTGCTCTTCGGTCCAGGATGGACAGAACGCCCGCATGTCCTCTGGTCCAGCTCCGCCGCGGCACAGCGCGATCGACTGGACGTACCAGTTGAGATCCGCCGGATATGGCCGGCGGCCCGGACCCGAGACCGGAGGATCGACCAGCACGACGCGGGCAAGCCCCCTTGGTCGTTGCCGCGCGGCGCGAATGGCGATGCGCGCGCCCATGGAGTGACCGACGAGGGAAAACCGCGGCAGCTCCAGCGCCCGCGCCAGCGCAAGCACGTCATCGGCCTGCGCATCGAGGCTGTAGTCGAGTGCGGGGGAGGCCTCCGACAGGCCCCGTCCCCTGATGTCGACGATGTATGTGTCGAAGGTGCGCCCAAGCACTTCACCGACGAACCCCCATGTCGCCGCGGGACTTGTGATTCCCGGCAAGACGATCACTGGATCACGATCTTCATCGCCGCTCTTCCGCCGTCCGCCATAGCGCAAATAGTGCTGGCGGATTCCGTTGGAATACGCGTTGGCGCCGTACAGGAATGTGGTCATTGGCTGGAGTCCCTCATGCTCGCCGCGACCTCTAATAGGCGCCGGAAAGAAGCGCGCCGGCGCCCGGAACGACCGGCTCGAGATTGAGGGCCTTCAGAATGGCATAGGTCGTCGCAATCGACGCAGTCAGGACCGGCCGCCGCGCCTGGGCCTCGACTTCCGCCACGACAGGCAGCGACGGCATCTGCACACATGCGGAGAGTACGATCGCGTCCACATCGTCGGTGTGCAGCCCCGCGACGATTCCCGGCAGCCGGGACGGGTCGTGCCGCGCAACCTCGATATTGTCTGCTATCTCGAGCGCGCGCCAATCCTGCACGGCTATCCCCTCATTCTCGAGATAGGCAACGACCATCTCGGTCAGTGGTCGCATGTAGGGCGCCACGAGCGCGATCTTGCGTGCGCGAAGAACGGCGAGCGCATCGACCAGCGCGCCGGCGCTCGTCACCACGGGGGCCGCCGCACCATTGGTCTCGGTCACGGCGTGCAGCCGCTCCTGCGACGCGCGATGGTAGCCATGCCCCATCGACATGATCGCAACGAGGCACGCATAGCCGAGAACATCGACGCGGGCGTCGCTGAGCTCGAGGGCGCACCGATCGGATTCGGCGTCCATCGCGGCGAGTTCGTCCTTCCGGACCGTCTTCATGCGCATGCGGCTCGAGTGGAAGGTGAACCGCTCTGGCCGGATCAGCGACCGCGCCGCCAGCATGGCCGGAATTTCCGTTTCCATGGTCAGGTTTGAGCTCGGAACGATCTGCCCGATGCGATAGGGAGTAGCCGACATCAAGAACCTCTCATCTTTTGAAAATTTCAAAGAACGTCGCCGGCCGGCGCCAAACCGGCATGACGGAGCGGCCTCCGGCGATCGGTCAGCCGCAAGATCCGCTCGGCATTGCCTGAGCAGATTTGCTGCCTGAGCTCCGCCGCCAACGGCGCCTTCTCGATGAAGTCGGCCGCAACCAGCGCGGATTCGTAGGGGTAATCGACCGACCACAGCACCGCGTCCGCCCCCATCTCCTCGATCACGCAGGTCAGGACCGCGGGCGAGCACACGCCCGTCGTGGTAACGAAGATGTTGCGGCCGAAATACGAGGACGGAGGCCCGGCCAGCTCGACGCCCTGCGAATAGACCGCGAAGCGGCTGTCAAACCGCCAGCGATAGAACGGCAATCCCTCGCCCATATGGCCGAGCAGGATTCGGACCCGCGGAAAGCGGTCGAACACCCCGCTGAACAACAGCCGCAGGGCGTGCGTGCCGGTTTCGACACCCCAGCCCCAGACCGCGCCGGACAGCACGGGATGGTCTGCAAAGCACGCGGGCGGTACGGCGGCATCCGCCGGATGCAGATAGAGCGGAACGTCGAGATCCTGCAGCGTTTCCCAGAACTCGTCGTAGGCCGGGCTGTCGTAGTAGGTACCAAGCGTGTGGCCGTGCACCATCGCGCCGAGAAAGCCGAGGTCCCTGGTCGCGCGGCGCAATTCGCGGCTTGCCGCTGCCGGATCGTGCATCGCAACGCTGGCAAATCCCGCGAGCCTGTCCGGGTGACGGCTGATTGCCTCGGCGAGATAGTCGTTGCTTCGTGCTGCACTTCGCGCAGCGAGGAGCGGATCCTTCTCGACCTGCACGCCCGGGCCGGTCTGGGAAAGCACCATCAGCTCGATTCCGGCGGCATCCATCTCACAGATGCGCTCGTCGGACAGGTTGGCGAGCCGGCGCTGCAGATCGCGTTCCGCCTGCCCGGCGAAATGCTGCGTGAAAGTCTCCGAGTAGCCTTCGAAGCCGGGCGTCATGAAATGCTCTTCCAGAGCGATCTTTCGGATACGGGATTGCATCGATCTTCCAGTCGGTTGTGCCAGTGAAGTGCTGTGCGCGAAGCGGCGTCCGCCGATCCGCTATTTACGATGTATACTGACTATCTTGTTGCATCTTGGCCTGCTTCGGAATTCGCTCTCGATGTTACTTGCCGCGCCAGCGCCTCCAGCGCGAGACGAGCACGCCCCACAACAGATCGAGGACACCAAGCGACTTGATCTCGCCTGCCGGCGCCGGGGTGCCCTTGATTGAAGCCTCAAGGTTGGCTGCAAATATCGAGGCGAGGCGCTGAATGACGTCCTGGACCAGACCGCCGCGGTTGAACTGCGCAAGGCGTCCGCTCAAACGCCACGACAGCACGACAAGGATCCGGCTCGCCGCGTCCGCGTTCTTCTCCGCGGGCTCGACACGCCATTCGACCTTGCCTTCTGCCGACGAGCCTGAACCGGTATCCCGGCCGCGGCCCGTCATGCGGCCTGATCGCGCCGCCTCGTCGAATACAACCGTCCCATCGCCACTAAACGCCACCTTCATCGGGCCGAGCGCAACGTTCATGCGGCCGGATAGAGCGCTTCCATCGGCCTCGGTGATCTCGGCCCCAGGCAGACATTTCGAGACATCGCGAATGTCCTTGAGTTTTTGCCAGACCTGATCGGGCGGCACGGCGATTTCGAGATGCTGCTCGATCCGCGACCAGCCCTTGCGTAAGTCCGATTGGGTGACATTGCCTTGCGGGACAGAGCGTACCGGACGTGCGGACGAAGGAACCGGCGACGCAGTCTGCACGGCGGCAGCAACCTTCACGGCGGGAATCAATGCCGCTTGTTGTGGCTTGCGGCCCTTTGAGACTTCCTCGATCGCCTCCACGAGGCCGACATAGCCAGTGCATCGGCACAGATTGCCGGACAGTTCCTCCCTGATCGTGCCTGGCGCGACCTCGCCGAGACGCAGGACGATGTCGCGCGCTGTCACCAGCATGCCCGGCGTGCAATAGCCGCACTGCAGGGCATGATGACGCGAGAATGCGTCGCGCAGCTCCGCCATCAGGGGATCCTCGTCGAACCCCTCGATCGTGATGACCGAGCTTCCGGAGCAGTCGCCGGCATAGCTGACGCAGGACCGTTGCGGTTTGCCGTCGACGAGTACGGTGCAAGCACCGCAGACCCCCTGCTCGCAGCCGACATGCGTTCCAGTCAGGTTCAACGTCTCGCGCAGGATTTCGCACAGCTGGGTGCGCGGCTCGGCGATCGCCTTGACCGGCGCGCCATTGACCGTGAGTTCAGCAACCAGGGTGTTCATGTTTTCGCGCGTCCTTTACCGAGCTGGGCGAGGCTCCGGCATACCGCCGCGCTCATCTGTTGCCGGTGGATTGCCGTCAGATGCGTGAGCACCTGGCCAATCTCGTCAGGCACAGCAGTGATGGCCCGGTCCGGACCGGCTTCGCGCAACAGGCGTGAGGCCTCGCCGAGGACAATAGGGCGCCCCTCGGTCGCTCCGGCGACAACCTTGAAGACGCCAGCGGCTTCGTCCATGACGCAGATGCCGATCGCTTTCGCAAACTCGCCGGTTTTGCGGCAGACCTTGTAGTAGCCCCAGCGTGCCCCCGGAGAGAAGCGACGGAGCTCGATGGCCGTGACAAGCTCCGAAGCGCCAAGCGTCGAAGTGAACGCGCCGGCGATGAAGTCCGCCGCAGCGATCCGCCGCGCTCGCTCTTTTGCCGACTGCGCAACAATCGTTGCGTCCAGCGCGACCATGGTCGAAATCCAATCCGCCGCGGGGTCGGAATGGGCAAGGCTTCCGCCGACCGTGCCGCGGTTGCGGATGGCGCGATAGGCGATCCCGTGCGCGACAAAGGGGAGCATGCCGCAGGTTACGTCTTCGAAACCGCCGTCTTCGATGTCCGCGTGGGTGACCGTGGCCCCGATCGCAACGTGCTGATCGCTCGCCTCGACGCGCCGCAGTTCGGCAATGTGCCTGATATCGATGAGCACGCCGGGTCGTGCCAATCTGAGGTTCAACATCGGTCCGAGCGACTGCCCGCCGGCGAACACCTTGGCTTCGCCGTTCGCGGCGGCAAGCTGCTCGACGGCGTCAGCCACGGACCGCGCTCTTGAATATGTGAAGGCGGCGGGCTTCATGCCGCAGCTCCGGGTTTCGCGGCCGCGATGGCAGCCAGTATCCGTTCGGGCGTCGCCGGAATCTGGCCGATGATCGCGCCGAGCGGCTTCAGCGCATCGTTGATGGCGTTGACGATCGCGGCGGAAGGCGCGATCGCCCCGCCCTCGCCGACCCCCTTCAATCCGTGGGCGGAGTATGGCGATGGCGTCTCCATATGCTGGATGCGGAAGCGCGGGAGTTCCGTCGGCCCCGGAAGCAGATAGTCGATCAGCGTCGAGGCCAGCGGTTGTCCATTGTCGTCATAGGGACTTTCCTCGAACAGCGCCGTACCGATGCCCTGCGCCGCGCCGCCGAAGGTTTGGCCGTCCACGATCATCGGATTGACCATCCGGCCGCAGTCCTCGACGATTGCGTAGTCCAGGATTTCGACATCGCCGGTTTCCGGGTCGACGGCGATCGATGCGGCATGGCTCGCATAGGAAAACACGCCGCCATCGACCGCGGGCTTATAGGCTCCGACCGCCTCCAATCCGCCCCGGTCGACATTGTCGGGCAATTGATCCGGCCGCATATACCAGGCGCGGCCGACGTCCTCGTAACCGACGCTGGCCTCGCCGGCGACGATCCGCCCGGCCTGGAAGATGACGTCCTCGGATCTTGCCTGTAGCAGATGCGCGGCGATTGCCCGGATCCGGTCGGCAACGATGCCGGCCGCCACCGAAACCGCGCCGCCGCTCATGACGATGCCGCGCGAGGCATAGGCGCCTGTCGAGAACGGCGTCAACGCCGTGTCGCCGAGCGTCACGCGGATGTGCTGGAGCGGCACGCCGGTTCGCTCATGCGCAATCTGCGCCAGCGTCGTCTCGAGCCCCTGGCCGATCGTGTGGATGCCGGCCCGCACTTCCAGCGCGCCGTCGGGGGTCAGCTTCACCTGGGCCTGGTCGAAGCCGGGAACCAGCGGCAAGCCCCATGTCGCGAATACCTTGGTGCCGTGGGCGGACTGTTCGGTGTAGGTCGCAAATCCCACACCGAGATATCTGCCCCGCTCATCGCGGCCGCCCCGCGCGCGCAGGCGATCGAGGCCGATCATCTCCTTGACCGCCTTGAGCGAGGCCGGATAATCGCCGCTGTCATAGTGCTTGCCGGTAATATTGGTGTACGGCATGGCCGTCCCGGCGACGAGGTTCTCAAGCCGGACCTCCCAGGGCTCGCGACCGACTGCCCGCGCGATCGCGTCGATCGTCGCCTCGATCGCAAAGCACACTCCCGGCCGTGCCACTCCGCGATAAGGAGCAAACGGCGGCTTGTTGGTTGCGACCGAATAGGTGCGGCAGCGATAGGCCTTCAGATCGTAGGGACCCGGCAGATTGCCTCCGGCCTGCGCCGCTTCGAGACATGCGGAGAACGGCCAGACCGAATAGGCGCCACAGTCGATCGCCACTTCGGCGTCAAGCCCAAGCAGGCGCCCGGTGCGGTCGGCATATGCCGTGATCTTGTACTCATGCTGCCTGGCATTGGCGCCGGCGGTGAGATGTTCACGTCGATCTTCCAGCCAGCGAAATGCTCCCTTTCGTGTCAGCGCCAGCCATGACACCGCCACCTCTTCAGGCGTCAGCATGCATTTGTAGCCGAACCCGCCGCCGACATCCGGCGCGATCACCCTGATCATGGCCTGAGGTATGCCGAGGCATTCGGCAAGGCCGATCCTGATCATGTGTGGAACCTGCGTCGAGGTTTGCACCACGAGCTGCCCTGCCCGATGGTCCCAATGGGCAACCAGCCCCTTGCCTTCCATCGGGTGCATGACCTGCCGGGCGGTCGAGAGTTCGAGATCGACCCTGACCGGCGCCGACGCAACGATCTCCTCCATCCCCTGATCGAACGAGGTCGAAAGAAACAGATTGTCGCCCCATCGCTCATGAATGAGCTGAGCGTCCGCCCGGCGTCCTGCCGTACTGCTCACGATCGGCTCGAGCTCGGCGTATTCGATCTCGGCGAGCTCGCTCAGATCCTCGGCCTGGGCGCGGGTTGCCGCCACGCACATCGCGACGATCTCGCCGACGAAGCGCACCCGATCCGTTGCCAGCGCCGGATAGTCCGACACCTTGTAGCCCGGGATGGACGAACGGGTCGTGATCGGAAGCACGCTCGCAATATCCTCCGCAAACAGCACGTCTGTCTCGCGGCCCGCCGGTTTCCGGCGGCTGGTGATCAATGCGTGCGCCACGGGACTGCGAACGAATGCGATTTCCTGCATGCCGGCAATCTTGATGTCGCCAGCAAACTGCCCTCGGCCGCGAAGATGACGCGCATCTTCCTTCCTGAGAACCCGGGCTCCGATACCCTCGTTCGAGATTGCTGTATCCTCCATATCGACGCCCATCCTTCACATCACGCGCTTGTAGGTCTCGGGCACGAGAAAGAGACCGACAATGAAGACGACCGCGGAGATCGCGACAGGGTACCAGAGGCCTGCGTAGAACGATCCGAAATGAATATTCATGGCCGCGACTGAGAACGGCAGGAAGCCGCCGATCCATCCTGCACCCAGATGAAACGGCAGGGACATTGACGTGTAGCGCAGCCGCGCCGGGAATAGTTCCGCCATGAAGGCAGCAATCGGCGCAAAGATCATCGCGAGATAGAGATCGAGAAGAAAGACCAGCACGGCAAGCATCGCGACATTCACTTGCTGGGGATCCGCCTTCTCCGGCCAGCCGGCAGCGATCAGCGTCGCGCGCAATGCATTGCGATCCAGGTTCGAAAGCACCTGGCCTGCGACACGCACTTCGGCATCGGCTTTATCGCCTGTCCGCACCACCTCGAACCTGACACCCATGTCGGACAGCTGGGCTGCAATCCGATCGCAATCGCTTGCCGGCGGCGAAAACAGGCGGAACTGACAATCCGCAGCCACCACCGCGACCGGCGTCCGCTCGACAAAGCGCTCAAGCGCTGGATTGCCGTAATGCGTCATCGCCTTGAAGATCGGGAACGTCGTGACAGCCGAAAGCAGGCAGGCGGCCAGCAGAACTGGTTTGCGTCCGATCCGGTCGGATAGCCAGCCGAACAGCAGATAAAGCGGGGCGGTTGCGATCACCGCGGTGCAAACGATGCCCTGCACAGTCTGAATCGGAAGACCGATGGTCTTGTTCAGGAAGAACATCGAGTGGAACAGGCAGGTCCCGAAAATCGCTCCAAGGCCGGAACAGACAATGAGCAGCAATCCCACCTTGCGGAGATTGTCGGCCGCGCCAAAGCTCTCTGCAATCGGGCTGCGCGAAATCTGGCCTGCCGCTTTCATGCGGCGAAACACCGGCGTCTCGTCGAGCTTGCTTCGGATGTACATCGACATCGCCAGCAGGAACACCGAGATCAGGAAGGGAATGCGCCAGCCCCAATCGGAGAACTGGTCGTGCGTGAGCACTGATCGAAGCCCGAGCGTGATCAGAACGGCAACAGTCAGCCCGAAAGCGGCCGTCGTCTGCAGGAAGCTGGTCTGCAGACCGCGCCGGCCCGCCGGCGCGTACTCCGCGAGATAGGTGACCGCGCCTCCAGTCTCGCCGCCATGAGCAAATCCCTGGATCAGGCGCAACACGACAAGCGAGATCGTGGCCCAGATTCCTGCGGTTGCGTAGGTCGGCAGCAATCCGATTCCGATCGTGGCTATGCCCATCATCGACATCGTCACCAGAAAAGTGACCTTGCGGCCGATCACGTCCCCCAGGCGCCCGAACACGAGCGCACCGAGTGGCCGCACCAGAAACCCCGCGCCAAAGGCGGCTAGCGTTCCCATGAAAGCGACCGTCTCGTTTCCTTGCGGAAAGAACTTCTCCGACAGCAGAACCGCCAAAGCAGCGTAGACGTAAAAATCGTACCACTCGAACAATCCACCGAGCGTGGATGCAATGACGAGCCGCCAGTCTCCCCGGGCTGTCACTGTCGCCGAGTGCTCGATCGAAATCTCCGTCATCGCTCTCTCCCCCCGCAAGCTGCAATCGCCAAGTCGCATTTCGCTGCGCTCTGAAAATGAGGGGTATACTGAGTATTTTTCCTTGGCAAGCGCCTTTTGTCGTCGAGCGCTGCCGCGTCGCGGCGCAACGAGCTCTGCTTTCGGCATTCGGGAAACCGTAACCCATTGATCAGTATAGCTCTTATTTCGAAATGACGTTGCAGTTGCGGCCGACGGCCGAGCTGTGCCAGTGATCCACAGGTCGCTGCCCGCAGGCAGAAAGGACACGGTCGCCTCAAGGCGCGGCCATCGGAACGAAGGATGATGGGAATGGACAAGCGTGCGAAGACGTCGAACACCGAACCGTTCTACGCCAGCATGCCGCTCTGGGCGCGGCCGGGATTTCTGATCCGCCGCCTGCACCAGATCAACTACGCGATATTCTTCGAGGAGTGCGACGCCTACGACATCACGCCTGTTCAATACGCGCTGCTGACGACACTCAGCATGAATCCCGACACCGATCAGGTCTCGCTCGGACGCGAGATCGGAATCGACCGGACCAATGTGGCCGACGTGCTGCGGCGCCTTGAGCAACGCGGGTTGGTCAAGCGGCGCAAGGCTGATTATGACGGCCGCGCGACCATTGCACGCCTGACGCCTGCGGGAGACAAGGTCGCGCGGGACATGTTCGGCGCCATGCAGCGAGCGCAAACGCGGCTGCTGGCCCCGCTTCCAGCTGAGGAGCGCAAGGCCTTCATGGCGACGCTGCTCAAGCTCGTCGAGGCCAACAACCATCTCGGCAGGACCACCTTTCAGCCGAAATGACGACGGCTCGCTCTCGCGCCCCGTCAGCCGATCGCCGATTGCTGTCGCGGGATGATGGAGCCGGCTCTCGCCCGGCAATCAGCCATGCGTTTCCGTCCAACGTCGGGCTGCGCCGCCAGCTATCACAATCGTCATGAGCCGGTCTCGCCTGCATGCGGTATCTGGACGGGCTAATATTCGTCAAATGCCTGAACACGCGAGAGAACGCGCTGGTCTCGCTATAGCCGAGATAGAGCGCGATCGAGGTGATCGCCGTTGAGGTCTCACTGAGCAGCTGTCGCGCAATCCGGCAGCGAACGCGGTTGCGGATTTCAAGGTAATTGATCTCGCATTCCATCAGCTTGCGCTGGAATGACCGAAGGCTCATCCCGAAATCACTGGCTGCCTGTTCGATCTCGACACTGGTGCCGGCGGAGAATGCCGAAACCATCCAGGCATCGATGGCAAAGGAAAAATCAAAGCTGCCCGCCATTGACTGCATTCGATCCGCCAGCATTGCCTCGAGCTGTGAACCGAGATCGGGATTGGCATGCACGGCTGGCTCTTCGAGCAACCTCGCTGGAAAGCAGATCGAATTAACTGGCTTCCCGAATTGCACGGTGCACCCGAAGTGCGCACGATAGTCTGATGCATCCGGTTCTGGCGTGTGCTGAAATTCCACCAGGCTCGGCCGAACCTCGTATCCAAGCTTTCTTGAAAGAAAGGCATGCTGGACGGCGACCGTAAAGCACGCGTCCTGACGCCGCAGCTTCACCGCAGGATCGACGATCGCGTAGCTAAGCCTGGCAAGATCGCCACTGACCGATACATCAAAGCTCGAGTTGCTCTGCAGAACGGATGAATGGCGAACGAACTTCTCGAGCGCGTCGCCAAGCGTTGCCGCGACGAGCGCCAGCGTTGCAAGCTCGCCGAATCCCTCAAACTGAAACGACTTGCCAAGCTTCAGACCCAGCAGGCCATCCCCGCGATCGCTCGCTGCCGCTTCCAGGGCCGCAGTGAATGTTGCAAGCGGGAAGGACGCCGTCTTCGACGGCGTTCGATTGCCCTGCTCGATTCCAAGCTTCGCCTTCAGGAGCCGTACGTCGTATGCCTTCGACGCGACCGCGGCGAGCGTCGCATCCGCTGCCGCATCACAAATCACGCTCTGCTCCCGCACCGCCATGGGACTTTCCGCCTGCAACTGTCGACCGTGAGCCGCGGAGCGTCTCACGGAGCGGGATTTTCGACAAGTCGAGGCGTCATGCCGTCCTTGCGGCCATGACGATGGCGGCTTTGAAGAGGTTGGAGTCCGAACTGAGAGATTCACTCTGACGTCGTCCGGCAACAGGTATCGGCAACATCGGCCCGGTGGCCGTCCCGGATGCCATCGTGCAGGCCAACCTGAACGCTGCGAGAATTACGGTCCGGCGGGATGTCGTCGGCAGGATTGGCTGCAAAGAATCCGTTCGGCTTCAGCATGAAGCCGGCGTACTCGACCGGCATGACCGGAAAGTCCTCGGGCTTGCACACATGAGTATGGCCAAACGTGTGCCAGACGACGATATCGGCGTTTGCAATGTTCCGGTTTTGCTGAACATAGGCGGGCAAGCCATCTCCACCGGCATGGACATTCGGATAGTCGCCGCTGGCATATTTTTGCGCCGGGTCATATGCGGTCACCCAGACGTGCCGTGTCGCAAATCCGGCTCGCCGATGAACCGAGCTCCCTTCCTGCGCCAGCATCAGCGGGCTCGGCGTGACAATCAGCTTGTAGCCCGGCGGATTTCCGACCGAGTTCGTCGCATTGGGGTTGGTGATTTTCCAGTAGCGCCCCACCCGGCCGTCGGCAATCGAGCAGGCATCCAGCTCCCGGGACAGCGTGCGTGATTTCAGATCAAAGGCATTGCCGTATGGATTGTCCGCGCCCCACGGACGCGGAGCGAATTCATGCTCGGTGACTGTGTTGCCGCCGCCATCGAGATCCATGTGCATGCGGACATTGAAAAAGTGCTGGTGGGTCGGACCGGCCAAGTTGTCATCGACCATCCCTCCCCATCGATATGCCTCTCCGCCGCGGACTGCCGCCGTTTGAATGATCCCGGTCAGCTTGGCTTCCAGCTGGATCGTGCCATCCTGGTAGAGGTACCAATAGAATCCGTAGTCATAGTTGCCCACCGTTGCGAAGAAGCTGATCACGAGCCGGCGCGAGCGCCGCACCTCGAACAGACCGTTGCGGAACTCGTAATGCTTCCAGAGGATACCGTAATCTTCCTCGTGCATGCAGATCGCGTTCTTCATCACTTGTGGCTCGCCGAAGCAGCTGGCAGCCGGAATATCGAAGTAATGAATGTGGCCGAGGCAGTCGCACCCAAGCTCCAGCGCATTCGCGAGGACACCCAGGCCATACTCGCCAGCGTCAAACGCCGATTTCCAATAATGATTGGTCGTCGGATCGGCATACGGCACGACCATTTCGGTGACGCTGGCACGGTGAATAAGGGGCCGCTTTCGCTCCCCGTCCTGATAAGCCAGCTGGTGCAGGACAAGCCCTTCCCGCGGGGTGAATCCGACCCTGAAACTCCATTTCTGCCACTCGACCTGCCACCCGTTCACGCGGAAACTCGGACCCTCGGGCTGTTCGATATCGAGCGGCTTGATGTCCGTGCGCGGCGACAGGTTCAGCGCCGCGGCATAGTTTCGCTTCTTTGCGGGAATGGGAATGACAGGGTCATCATCGGACAGATCCACCACCTTGCCGAGGATGAGGTCGACAACCGCGACGACCCCCTCGATCGGCCGCGCATAGCCATTGTCCTGGATATCCTCGCGGAAGTAACTCACGGCGCGGACAATGCGGCGCCCCTGCTCAAAGCTTCGATCGAAGAACCCGGATGAGAACGGGTCGACCTGGACAAGCTTGATCTGTTGCTCGGTTACCCCACGGCGGCGCATGGCCGCCCGCCAACCCGGGTCGGCCTTGACGATCTCCTCGCACCGCATGACGTCTTCCAGCATGATTGGAGGCTGGCCGTAGGGCGGCGCTGAATTTCGCAGAGGTTTCCTCTGAACGACGGCTCCCCGCGTCAGGTCGACGATATGCTCGACGGCCTCCCCAGTTGCGCTATCGAGCGTCAGGACGAACGCTTGCCGCGGAATTGCGCCTCCATCCAGTAGACGGCAAAGATCCTCCTTGCCGGGCTCCTCAAGCCGCACGATCGGAAACCTGCAATGTTCCCTCGACCTCGAGGTGATCGCAACCAGATTGCATGCAGCTGCGATTTCTTCGACGGTGAGCGGATCCAGCGGATGCTGCAAGCCTGTCTTTACCTTTTGGCGCC
The DNA here is from genome assembly GCF_020194035.1 of Bradyrhizobium sp. BRP56. Lineage (NCBI taxonomy): Bacteria > Pseudomonadati > Pseudomonadota > Alphaproteobacteria > Hyphomicrobiales > Nitrobacteraceae > Bradyrhizobium > Bradyrhizobium sp. BRP56. The sequence goes on along the minus strand of NZ_JADYVV010000039.1, from coordinate 3,107 downwards.
TCTCATTGCTCATCGTCAAACTCGTCTCGTTGTGCGGCCCAACGCGGTCAACCATCGCTGCGCGCCGCCATTCCAATTCTCCCCGAACGCCAATCGCTGGCCCCGAGACCGCCGCTTCCGTTCGCCCGCATTCAATATCGGCGCGACCGGATCGCTCGGATCAACACTTTCGGCTACCGACTCTAGGCAATGCGGACCGCCGTGACTTGACAGTTCACGCCTGATCGGACTCCGCGACATTGACGGTACGGCCGCAACTCTGGCTGCGCGGGCGATTGCAGCCAACTGCCAGTTCTTCGCGCTCCCGCGCAAATTGGCGTGAAAAGTCAAGACGCGCGGCTGCCGTCCGCGAAGATTGTAGCGCATCCGGACCAATTCGGCGGCCGCGCATTTCGCGGCAACCGGTTCCGGGATGCAAATTAATCACGGCGCACAAACGCCGACATGGGGGAAACAATATGAAGCTGAAGCTTTTGCTGATCAGCACTGTTGCGGCTTGCGCGCTAACATCTCGATCCGCGCATTCGTTTGAATTCGGCTACGCCGGCTATGCGCAGAAGCCGGGCCTTGTCGTGGGGAATGCGGCCTCCAATCCCCCTCCCGGCCTCTATGCGTTCGATCAGGTGTTCACCTATCAGGCAAAGCTTGCTGGCCCGGGCGCTCCAATCATCGATGGCAATCCGACGACGGTTCACGCGGCCGCGGCAACCGCCGGCCTGTTCTGGGTACCAGGATGGACGATACTTGGGGCCTCCTATGACGCGGTCATCGCGCAGCCATGGCTGATGGCGGACCTTGGCGATCCCATCAACATCAACCCGGCGGGTCTCCACAATACCTTCATCGCGCCGATCGAACTGAGCTGGAAACTCGGAGAGAGCGGCTTCTACGCGAGAGCCGGTCTCGGCCTTTATGCCCCCACCGGCACGACCAGCGGCGCCAACGGTCTCGGCAGTGTGGGCACCCCGTGGTGGATATTCCAGCCAAACATCCAGCTTTCCTATCTCAAGGACGGCTGGAATTTCACGGTCAACGTGTTCGACGCGATCAACACCCGCAATCCCCTGACGGGCTACACCAGCGGGGACATCCTGCACGCGGAGTTCACCGCAACCAAGACGATCGGCAAATGGACGATCGGTCCGGTCGCGTACTACGTCGGTCAGGTCACCGGCGACAAATCGAGCTCGTTTTACGGCGGCGCGATCAACACCAACCGCTTCAATGTCTGGGCGGCAGGCGCACTGGTCGGCTACGATTTCGGCCCGGTTTCGCTGAACGTATGGGCCATGAGCGAGATCTCCGCGAGCGCGTCAGGCGGCACCCCCATCGCCGGCTTCGATCCAGCTTCGATCAGCAAGGGTGTCAGCATATTTGCCAGCTTGAATTACCGGCTCTGGAGTCCGGACGCGCCGATCAGCCAGAAGCCCATTCAGCACAAATAGCTTACCGGCGCGAGCCGTACTTGCCACAGTGCAAGTAATCGACCCTGTCGGGCCGCAGAACGGCCCGGTTTACGAAAACCCCAGCCGGCAGCATGAGCGTGCCATAGAAGAGCAGGAGTTCATTTTCGCGCGGGATCGCGCAACTAGGCGAACTCGTCGGCCCGCTTCGCTTCGGCATCATACAGCCGGATTTGCAGCACTGGAAAGCGCCGCTTCAGATCCCTGGCACCAGCCACGGCCCCCTCCCTCGTCGTGAACTCCGTCTTCACCTGGCCATCGACAATCAATGCGTAGCCATTGTCCGGAAGCCCGTTCGACCGTTTCATCGGCAAGTCCTTGGCAAGATGCAGTCGATCCGAGTTACGGTGAGTCTGCATGCGAGGGCAAGAGTGCGGGTTCTGAGTACAAAAAGATGGCACCCACGTTCCGGATTTCCGTACCTGGCTATCGGGCGCGGCGCCACAACCGGCTACCGCACCCGCCAGACACTCCGAGACCACCGCTCACACGGTGCTAGGCATGCCACGCCGCGGACATCGTTCCTTGCAGGCTTGTGTCGTTCGGCACCGTGTGGATGCTCGAGCTGGTTGGATCGAAGCCGGGATTATTGGCGTAGGTTGCCATCGCCTGGACCAGCTGAGAAACCTGACTATCGATCTTCAGGCCGCCGGCGGTGATCTCCTGCAGCTGCACGGCGGCACCGGCGAACCATCCGTTGACCGTGGCGCTGGTGCTCGTGTCAAACAGATCGATGAGCAAATTGTCGCCTGAACGCTCGAACCATAGCTGGTCGCTGCTGATCGCACCCACGAAATCGAGCTCGTTCCTGGAGCCCGACGCGGTCGGAAGGTTGATTGCGGCCTGCCCAGTGCCAGACGACACCTGATAGAAATTGCTCCTTGCCCATCCGTTTGCCACCTCCGGGCCGGCGCCAAACTGGAAGACGTTTGTGCCATAGGCACAGCGGCGTGGCGAAGCCATTTCCGCTGTCACCGCCAACCAACTCGGCCACGTCGTAAATATTTCCGTTGCCATTCTTGAACGCAACGCAGCGTACCTGTATCGCGGTAGCGACTTCCTGGTTCTGCCGAAGGAAACTCCCCGATATCTCTTGCTAGCCGCCGCTCGCCCGGCTCTTGAGCCACATGGCCGCTGCGCCAATCAGAGCCGTCAGCACCCCGCTCCACCAGATCGAGCGCGGCCGCGCCGCGCTGATCGAACTGAGGTACAGAAATGCTCCGAGCACGACACCATAGTGCTTGCGAAACTCACCGCTTCTGCGAGCGATTTCAACGAGGTCCGAAGACCTGACTTGCGGATCTGCCATCACGACCACCTAACCGTCCGAAGGCACCATGATAAAAGTGAGTTGGGTGTTTCGTCGAGTCTTATTTCGTCTTTTCCGAATTTTGTGATCGAGGCGCGCCCGGTCGCGGCGCGAGAGATCAAAGCCGCTAGGTGTTCAGTCCCGAGGTCAAGTGGATGGGATCAATCCTGAAGCGGTTTGGTTCGTCGGCCCATGCTTTGCAGATAGTTTCATAGGGTGTGAGACCACGCAGGGTCTTAAGGCGTCTGGCGAAGTTGTAAGCATCAAGGAAGGCAGCGAGGTGATCTTCCAATTGCTCGTGGGTCTCGTAGTGGTATCGCCGGACGGTTGCCTCC